>NZ_JBHJQI010000137.1:0-24555 GCF_042262805.1 Streptomyces sp. NPDC056361 | reverse complement strand
CGGGCCTACCGGGCGCCCCTCGACCACGTACCGGAGGGCGTCAGCGCTTCGCCACGAAGACGTGCGCGGCGACCTCGGCGTCCAGCTCGGCGGCCTCGCCGCTGCTGCCCACGAGGACACCGCCCGGCGACTCCGACACCGACACGACGGAACCGGGCTGCACGCCCGCCCTCCGCAGCGTGTACATCAGCTGGGCGTCCGTCTGGATCGGCTCGCCGATCCGGCGCACGACGACCGTCTTGCCGCCGCTCGCGTCGAGGTCGGCCAGGGAGACCATCGAGTCGTCGAGGAAGGCCTCCGCCTCCGCCTTCTCACCCAGCTCCTCGAGGCCCGGGATCGGGTTGCCGTACGGCGACTCCGTCGGGTGGCGCAGCAGCTCCAGGACCCGCCGCTCCACGGCCTCGCTCATCACGTGCTCCCAGCGGCAGGCCTCCGCGTGCACCTGCTCCCACTCCAGGCCGATCACGTCGACCAGCAGACACTCGGCGAGCCGGTGCTTGCGCATGACGCGGGTGGCGAGGCGGCGGCCCTCGTCCGTGAGCTCCAGATGGCGATCACTCGCCACGGCCACCAGGCCGTCGCGCTCCATCCGCGCCACCGTCTGGCTCACGGTCGGGCCGCTCTGGTCGAGCCGCTCGGCGATCCTGGCACGCATCGGGACCACACCTTCCTCCTCAAGCTCGAGGATGGTGCGGAGATACATCTCCGTTGTGTCGATCAGTCCGGACATACGTGCCCCTCGATGAGTCGTGCGCTGGCCCTCCACCAATTCTGACGCATCGGGCCGACAACCGGGCCGCACCGGGGTGAGACGGTATTGACAGAGCAATGGTCCAGACCGCACCGTGATCCGCGACCTCGACGAGAACCACGACGAGAAGGAGCCGCCGCCATGGGCGAGAGCAAGTTGGCCGGACAGTTCTTCGACGCCGCGATCGGCCTGCTCCAGCAGGTCCGCGACGAGGACTCCGCCGAGGTCGCCGCCGCCGGCGCCGCGATCGCCGAAGCCGTCGAGAACGGCAACCGGCTCTTCGCCTTCGGCGCGGGCCACTCCTCCCTCGCCGCCCAGGACGTCGTCTACCGGGCCGGCGGCCTCGCCCTGATGAACCTGCTCGCCGTCCCCGGCACCGTCGGCGTCGACGTCATGCCCGCGACCCTCGGCTCCGCCCTGGAGCGCGTCGACGGCCTCGCCGGCGCCGTCCTCGACTCCTCCCCCGCCAAGGCCGGGGACGTCCTGATCATCATCTCCCTCTCCGGGCGCAACGCCCTGCCCGTCGAGATGGCCATGAACGCCCGCGCCCTCGGCCTCACCGTCATCGGCGTCACCTCGGTGGCCTACGCGACCGAGACGAAGTCGCGCCACGTCTCCGGTACCTACCTCAAGGACCACTGCGACATCGTCCTCGACTCCAAGATCGCCGTCGGCGACGCCGAACTCACCCACGAAGGCATCGAGGCCCCCTTCGCCCCCGCCTCCACCGTCGTCACCAGCGCCCTCATGCAGGCCACCATGGCCGCCGCCGCCGAGGACCTCGTCCGCCGCGGCATCGAACCCCCGCTGCTCCGCTCCGGCAACGTCGACGGCGGCCACGAGTGGAACGGCCGCGTGATGACCGAGTACGGCGACCGGATCTTCTTCCGGCACTAGGGCCGGTCCGGCGGGGGGCGACGCCACGCCGCCGGGGCCGGCGCCAAGCCGCAGGGGCGGCCCTACGCCGTCGGGGCCTGCCCGTGCGGGGCCGGACCGGGCGGCGGGGCCAGCAGCTGGCTCGCGCCCAGGAGGGCGATGCCGGTGAGGAGGAGGGCGGTCCCGCCGAAGAAGCGGACGTCCCAGGAGAGACCCGGCAGGACGCCGAAGTACTCGAGCCCCTGGAGGAAGGGGGACGAGCCCAGCAGCACGGCTCCGACACCGAGGAGCCGGGGCCGGGTGACGTTCCGGCGCGTCCAGGGCGGGACCCATCCCATCCGCCGCGTCCGCAGTGTCAGCGCCCCGAGCACGATCGCCAGCAGCCCCAGAAGCGTGCCCGCCCCCACCACCCACTCCATGACAGCCCCCTCGTCCGGACGCCTCCGATCGGCCCGGAGACGCCGCCATCGTCGCCCCGCTCGCCGAGGGCCGTCCATGCCGGATCCCGGCACGGTTCGGCGCCCCTTCGTTGCCCGTCGCGGCGGGCCTCAGCCGCGGGCGAGGACCTGGGTGACGCGGGTGAAGCCGTCCGCGCCGTAACCGCGGTCCACGGCGCGGAGGGCGAGCGCCTCTGCGGCGCGCATGACGCTCGCGTCGAGGCCGTGGGCCTCGGCGGCGTGCACCACGTGGGACATGGTCGAGACGGCCGAGGTGAGCGGGTTGCCCTCGCCGGAGTACGAGCCGCCGTCCACGTCGTCCGCCCACTCCTCGAAGAGCGGCGGAAGGATCGCCCCGATGCCCGCCGCGAACGGCGCGAGCTCGCGGGCCGCGATGCCCTCGGCGCGGGCCAGCTCCAGGGCGTGCACGTACCCCGTCATCGACGTCCAGAAGATGTCGAGGAGCGCGACGTCGTACGCCGCCGCCCGGCCGATGTCCTCGCCGAGGTGGGTGTGGACGCCGTCGAGGGCGTCCAGCACGGCCCGGTGCTCGGCGTAGAGCGGCTCGGGGCCGCTGTAGAGGAAGACCCCGGCCGGCGTACCGATGCTCGGTGTCGGCGTCATGATGGCGCCGTCCAGGTAGCCGATGCCGTGCTCCCCGGCCCAGTCTCCGGTGTCGCGCGCCCGCGCCGGGACGTCGGCGCTCAGGTTCACCAGGGTCCGCCCCTTCAGGGCGTCCGTGACCGCCGGCTGCCGCAGGACGGAGTCCGTGGCGTCGTAGTTGACCAGGCAGACCACCGTGAGCGGACTCGCGGCGACCGCCTCCTCCGCGCTCCCGGCCAGGACCGCGCCGCGCTCGACGAGGTCGCCCTCCCGGCCGGGGGTGCGGTTCCAGACGGTGGTCCGCACGCCGGCGTCCAGGAAGGCGCCGGCCAGTGCCCGGCCCATCGGCCCGAGGCCGAGAACGGTGACGGTGACGGAGGCCTGATCGTCGAAACGGGAAGAAGACATGGCTGAACTCCCTTGCACAAGGATGGGATACGGGTGACCGACGAACGAGAGGGACGCGCATGACACGCCTCCGGGCCCAGGACACGAACGTCTGCGGAGTGACGGCCGCGATCGCCGTCATCGACGGCAAGTGGAAGACGTCGCTGCTGTGGCTGCTGGAGTCCGGGCCGCTGCGGCCCGGCGAACTGCGCCGCAGGCTCCCCGAGATCAGCGAGAAGGTGCTGACGCAGGCGCTGCGGGAGATGGAGGCGGACGGGCTCGTGCACCGCGAGGTGCACGACGTGCTGCCGCCGAAGACCGTCTACTCGCTGACGGTGTACGGACGCGAACTGTCAGGACTGCTCGGCCCGTTGTCGGAGTGGGGCCATCGCCGGCTGGACCGGCTCACGGAAGCGGTCGCCGCTTCCTGAGGCCCTGTCGCTCCCTCTCGTCCGGGCCACCACCAGGTTCTCCCGGGCGCCGGGACCGTACAAGTACCCACAAAAAAGTGGGTGTACGGGACCCCCGGCGGCCGTCAGTCCCTGTCGCCGAGCTCCAGGAGGGCCGCCACCCGGGCCGCGACCGTCTCGCCGAACACCACGTCCTCCCGCTCGAAGGGCGACCGGCAGGTGGCCCGCAGGAAGGTCAGGACGCCCAGCGTGCGGCCGCGGGAGCGCAGCACCAGGCACAGGGCGTGCGCCGCGTCCCCGGGCCACTGGTGGGCCTCCGCCCAGACCTCGGCGGTACGGCCCGCGGTCGCCCGTACCGTGCCCAGCCGGTCCCAGGCCTGGAGCGCCGGATGCCTCGGCCCGTACCGCAGGGGGATGCCGCCGCCGACGACCGGCGACGACGGGCCTGGGACCCCGGCGGGGGTCGCGAGGGCGCGCGTCAGACGCCGCTCCCCCGCCACCCGGTCGACCAGGGCGTGGTCGGCGAAGCCGGCCAGCGCGAAGTCGAGCAGGACCGTCGCCGCCTCGTCCGTGTCCTCGCACTCCGCCGCCGCCGCGCCCGCCCGGTGCAGCTGGCTCCACCGGAACCGCAACCGGTCGGCCTCGCGCGCCGCGAGCCGCTCCTCCGTCACGTCCTGGAACAGCCAGGCCACGCCCAGCGGCACCGGCTCCTCCGCCATCGGCGACGACAGCAGCAGGAAGCCGCTGCGCCAGCACCGGCGCCGCTCCCCCTCGGCCGTCCGCAGCGTCACCCACACCTCGGCGGGCGCGGCCGGCGTCCCCTCCGCCAGCACGTGCTGGAGGGCCGCCTCCAGCTCCTCCGCACCGTGTACGACGACGTCGCCGAGCGGCCGCCCGAGCAGGGTCGTGCGCCCCGTGCCCAGTGCGCGGGCGGCATGGGCGTTGATCATCGCGGGGCGCAGATCGGCGTCCACGAGCACGACCCCCCACGACGCGTCGTCGAACAGGGCCTCGCTCAGCGCGACCGACCGCTCCAGATCCAGCTGTACGTGCACCTCGCTGAACGCGCAGTACACCCCCGCCGGCGCCCCGTCCGCGCCCCGCACCCCCGCCGCCTGGCTCCGCACGAGCACCCGCCCGCCGTCCTTGCGCAGCAGCACGAACTCGTGGACCTGCCGGCCCGGCCCCTTCATCGCCCCCATCAGCCGACCCAGGGTGTCCTCGGCGTCCGCGCTCCGCGCCGCCCACCCCCCGAACCCCCGCCGCCCCACCGCCTCCGCGGCCGACCATCCGAGGATCCGCTCGGCCTCCCTGTTCCAGTGCGTGACCGTCCCGTCGGCGTCGAACGCGCACAACGCCGCGTCCATCCCGTCCAGCAGCGCCGCCAGCAGATCTCCCCCCGCTCCCGGAACAGAAGCGGTCTCACTGGCCGACCCCGTGAAGGCACTCATCCGGCACTCCCCCCATGCTGGGGCCATTCAACTGGAACGTGACGCAGAGCACACCCCTGTTCCGCGATTTGAATAAATGGGTTGAGGCACGCGGGGGCGCTTCCTAGGGTGTAGGTACACGCGAAAGGAGGTGATCCGAAAACATGATTTCTTTTCGGACTCGTGAGGTGACTGCGGGCTAAGGCCTGCCAGTCGCACTCTGTGCACCTCGGCAGGCCTTCTGCCGAACACCAACGCAGTCACCCGACCCGTGAGTCGCCGGCAGTCCGGCCGGCAGGCTCCGTCCGAACCTAGGCGGACGGTGCCAAGACTCACGGGTCGTCCGCGTTCCCGGGGCCGGGTGCCGTCAGAGGGTGCCCGTCAGGGCGCCAGGCGTTCCACGTGCCAGGTGTCGCCGTCGGCGGCGCGGACGTAGCGCAGGCGGTCGTGGAGGCGGTTTTCGTGGCCCTGCCAGAATTCGACGGTGTCGGGGATGACGCGGACGCCGCCCCACTCCGGGGGGACGGGGACCTGTCCGGGTTCCGGGTAGCGGGCGGCCAGTTCCTCGTAGCGGGCGAGAAGGTCCGCGCGGGAGGCGATGACCTGGGACTGGGGGCTGGCCCAGGCGCCGAGCTGGGAGCCGTGGGGGCGGGTGCGGAAGTAGGCGACCGTCTCGTCGCGGCCGGTGTGGACGGCGCGGCCGGTGACGATGACCTGGCGGGCCAGGGGGTGCCAGGGGAAGAGCAGGGAGGCGTGGGGGTTGGCCTCCAGCTCGCGGCCCTTGCGGGAGCCGTAGTTGGTGAAGAAGACGAAGCCGGCCTCGTCGTAGTGCTTGAGGAGGACCGTCCGGGAGGACGGGCGGCCGTCGACGGTCGCGGTGGAGACGATCATCGCGTTCGGCTCGTGGATCGCCGGGTTGGCGGCGGTCTCCTTGAACCAGCGGGTGAACTGCTCGATCGGCTCGGGCGCGAGGTCGGCCGCGAGGAGCTCCGTGGTGCGGTACTGCTCGCGCATGTCGGCGGGGTCCAGGGCGTCGGTCACAGTGCCATCCTGCCGCAGCGGCGCAGTCTGCCCGGCACCACGCGGCCCTAATCCTTTGTCGCCGGGTCGGCGCAGTGTGCCGGATGTCACCTTTCCCCGCATCATCGAAACCGTACAGACTCTTCCGCTGGATGACTGTTGATTCCCCCCATCGATCACACGTTTGATCGATCATCGATTAGAGGAGCCGCCTGATGTCCGACTTCGTACCCGGGCTCGAGGGAGTCGTCGCGTTCGAGACGGAGATCGCCGAACCCGACAAGGAGGGCGGTGCCCTCCGCTACCGCGGGGTCGACATCGAGGACCTCGTCGGTCACGTCTCGTTCGGAAACGTCTGGGGACTGCTCGTCGACGGAGCGTTCAACCCCGGCCTGCCGGCCGCCGAGCCGTTCCCGATCCCGGTGCACTCCGGTGACATCCGGGTCGACGTGCAGTCCGCGCTCGCGATGCTGGCGCCGGTGTGGGGCCTCAAGCCGCTCCTCGACATCTCCGCCGAGCAGGCCCGTGACGACCTCGCCCGCGCGGCCGTCATGGCGCTGTCGTACGTGGCGCAGTCCGCGCGCGGCCAGGGCCAGCCGATGGTGCCGCAGAGCGAGATCGACAAGGCGCAGTCGGTCGTGGAGCGGTTCATGATCCGCTGGCGCGGCGAGCCGGACCCGAAGCACGTGAAGGCCGTCGACGCGTACTGGACGTCGGCCGCCGAGCACGGCATGAACGCGTCCACGTTCACCGCCCGCGTCATCGCCTCCACCGGCGCCGACGTGGCGGCGGCGCTGTCCGGCGCCGTGGGCGCCATGTCGGGCCCGCTGCACGGCGGTGCGCCCTCCCGCGTCCTCGGCATGATCGAGGAGATCGAGCGGACCGGCGACGCGGAGGCGTACGTGAAGCAGGCCCTCGACAAGGGCGAGCGCCTGATGGGCTTCGGCCACCGCGTGTACCGCGCCGAGGACCCCCGCGCACGCGTGCTGCGCCGTACGGCCAAGGAGCTGGACGCGCCGCGCTACGAGGTGGCCGCCGCGCTGGAGAAGGCCGCCCTGGACGAGCTGCACAACCGGCGTCCGGACCGGATCCTGGCGACGAACGTGGAGTTCTGGGCGGCGATCGTCCTCGACTTCGCGGAGGTGCCGGCCCACATGTTCACGTCGATGTTCAGCTGTGCCCGTACGGCCGGCTGGTCGGCGCACATCCTGGAGCAGAAGCGCACCGGGCGGCTCGTGCGTCCGTCGGCGCGCTACACGGGTCCCGGCAAGCGGGACCCGCGCGACATCGAGGGTTACGCGGACATCGCCGGCTGACCCTCCGGGTGCAGCAGGAGCTCCGCGTGGTGGCGGGCGGCCACCGACGGGTGGGCGCGGAGCTTCCCCTTCAGTTCGTTGCGGCCGTACTCGGCGAACAGCGGGTTCGCCGGGTCGACGGTGACGCCGGGGGCCCGGTCGGCGTACGGGAAGGCCAGCGGGGAGATCCGGGCGTCGAGCCTGGGGTTGTAGAAGAACGGGACGGAGTAGCGCTCCGTCGCCCCGGGCGGGGAGACGACCCGGTGGTTGGTGGCGATCAGGTAGCCGTTCGTCGCCACTTCGAGGAGTTCGCCGAGGTTGACGACGAAGGCGCCGGGGAGCGGCGGCACGTCGTGGAAGTTCCCGTCCTCGCGCTGGACCTGGAGGCCGCCGACCTGGTCCTGGAGCAGCAGGGTGAGGAAGCCGTAGTCCTTGTGCGCGCCGACGCCCTGGTCGTCGCCCTCGCCGCTGCTGCCGGGGTAGCGGACCAGCTTGAGGTGCGGGTGGGCGCGGGGGCCGAAGATGTCGTCGTAGAAGTCCGCGGGCGCGCCGATGGAGGCGAGCAGTTCGTGGAGGAGGCGCTCGGCGACGCCGCTGAGGCGGTCGATCCAGTGCAGGGCGGCGGTGCGCAGCTCGGGGAGTGCGGCGGGCCACTGGTTGGGGCCTTCGAGCCACCAGTAGGGGGCTTCCCAGGGCGCGGGGGCGTGGGCGGGGCGTTCGGCGCCGATGTCGAGCTGGTCGCGCCAGTCGCGGGCGCCCGCGGTGCGTTCGTCGCCGATGCGGGTGTAGCCGCGGAAGTGCGGCGAGTTGATGTTGTCGAGGGCGAGCCGGTCGGCCTCGGGCAGGGCGAAGAACGCCCGCATGGCGGAGGTGAGGGCGCTCGTCTCGGCTTCGGTGATGCCGTGCCCGATGAGCTGGAAGAAGCCCACGTCGTGGGCGGCCGAGTGGAGCTGCGCGTGGAGCAGCTTGCGGGCCCGGGGGTCCCGGTCGGCGGCCGAGAGGTCGACGATGGGGAGCTGGGAGGGGTACGAGCTGTTCGTCATGGGTGCATCCGCGGGGTGTACGGGTGCCCGGGGCGGCCGCGAGGGGTGGGGCGGGGGCCACGGGTGCCGGTCGGCTTTGGGGCTCGGACGAGGGACCGCCGGGGCGTGGAGTGGTACCCGGAAGGTCAGGCGGAGCGGCGACAGCTCATGCTCGTGACGCGGACGAAGTCCACGTGACGGCGGCGTACGAGCAGAGGCATGCGACCAGAGTACTGCGGGTGTGCGAGATGGACTGTGGTCCGGCTCACGTGCCGGGCGGGGCTCTCGGGGTCTGTTCAAAACGGCGGGCGTACGCGAAGATCGCCGCCATTGCGTGGCGAGTACACGCCAAGCTTCCCGTCGCAGCATCCCATCGCAGGAGGATGTCCATGACCCGCCGCACCTCTCGTGGCCTGGCGGCCGCGGCCGCCGTCACCGTGGCCGCCGCCACCGCGGCGCTGCTCCCGTCCGTGGGAGCCTCCGCGGCTTCCGCGCCGCAGGCCCGCGTCTTCATGGTGAACCCGGTCCAGTCCTCGGGCGACCAGTCCCTCGCCGACCACAAGGACGCGGCGGGCGACGTCCCCGCCTCCGCGTACGCCACCGTCACGCTGCGCAACCTCGACGCGAGCGGCGCCCTGTCCGGGAAGTGGGCCGCGGTCCGCTCGGAGACCGGCAAGCCCGCGAAGGCCTCGGCCGCCACCTCGTTCGACCGCTCCGACGACGAGTTCGAGCAGGTCATGGCGTACTTCTGGGTCAACGAGGCGCAGGAGTACCTGCAGGGCCTCGGCTTCGGCACCGAGCTGCGCGGGGCGAACGACCGCGTCCAGCCGGTCCGGCTCAACCAGTGGGGCGCCGACAACTCCTTCTTCACCGACAAGAAGGACGAGATCCGCTTCGGCAAGGGCGGTGTGGACGACGCCGAGGACGCCGAGGTGATCGTCCACGAGTACGGCCACGCCGTGCACCAGGCCCAGGTCCCCGGCTTCGGCAGCACCCCGGAGTCCGGCGCCATCGGCGAGGCCTTCGGCGACTACCTGGCGGTGGCCGTCGGCACGAACGCGGTCACGAAGTACGGCTGGCCCATGAAGGCCGACCAGGCCTGCGTGGGCGACTGGGACTCGACCGGCTACAGCGCGGCCCCGCACTGCCTGCGCCGGATCGACGGCACGAAGACGTACGCGGACGTGGAGGGCGAGGTCCACGCCGACGGCGAGATCTGGTCGCGGGCCCTCTTCGACATCCGGGGCAAGCTCGGTGCCCGTACGGCCGACCGGATCATCGTGAACGCCCAGTTCGGCTTCGCCGCCGACACCAGCTTCAAGGACGCGGCCCTCACGACGGTCGCGACCGCGCAGAAGATGTACGGCACGGCGGCCGCCGACGCGGTGCGCAGCGCCTTCCGCGCCCGCGCGATCCCGGGCGTCTAGCCCTCACCCGGACGGGCCCCGGACAGCCCTCGACGGGCCTCAGGCCAGTGCCTCCTCCACCAGCCGCGCCCACTGGGACACCACGCGTTCCCGGCGGGCGCGGTCGTCCGTGAGGAGGGTGGCGAGGCCGAGGCCGCGGGCCATGTCGAGGAGGCCCTGGACGGTCTCGCGGACGCCGGGGCGGGACTCGTCGGCGCCGAGCACCTCGACGGCGATGCGGTGCGACTCGCGGCCGACGCGGGCCTCCAGCTCGGTGACGCGGTCGCGGAGCTGCTCCTCGTCGGACGCGGCGACCCAGAGGTGGAGGGCGGCCCGGAAGAGGGGGCCGGTGTAGAGGTCGACGAGGGCGGCGACGGCCTCCTTGCGGTCGCGGGACGGCAGGTCGCGCAGCGCGTGGGACCGCTCCTCGGCGACGTACTCGACGGCGGCCGTGAAGAGGTCCTCGCGGGTCGGGAAGTGGTGCTGGGCCGCGCCGCGGGAGACGCCGGCCCGTTCCGCGACGACGGCGACCGTGGAGCCCGCCCAGCCGCGCTCGGCCAGGCAGGCCACGGCCGCTTCCAGGAGCCGCTGCCGGGTGGCGCGGCTCCTGTCCTGCTTGGGGTTCCGGTCCGGTCTGGGTGCGGTCACAGCCGCCATGCGGGGTCCCGTCGTTCGAGGAAGGCCGTCATCCCTTCGCGTGCCTCGGCGGAGGCGAAGAGGGTGGCCGATCTCTGCACCAGGTCCTCCGCGTCGCGTTCGAAGGTTTCCAGGACTCTAGCGGTGACCAGGCGCTTCGCCTCCCGCAGGCCTTGCGGGGAGCCGGCGCGCAGGGCGTCGAGGACGGTGGGGGCGTCGGTGTCGGGGGCGGTGACCAGGCCCATGGCGATGGCCTCGGGGACGCCGAAGCGTTCGCCGGTGAGGTAGTGGCGGGCGGCGGCGCGGGGGTCGAGGCGGGGCAGGAGGGTGAGGGAGATGACGGCGGGCGCGACCCCGATGCGGACCTCCGTGAGGGCGAAGTCGGCCCCGTCGCCCGCGAGGACGATGTCGGCGGCGCCGAGGAGTCCGAGGCCGCCGGCCCGGGTGTGGCTGCCGGCGGTGACGTGGGCGACGACCGGTTTCGGCAGTTCGACGATCTGCCGGAGCAGGTCGACGAAGGCGTACGGGCTCGGCGGTGCCTTGAGGTCGGCGCCGGCGCTGAAGGTGGTGCCGGTGTGGGTGAGGACGACGGCCCGGACTGCCGGGTCCTTGCCGCAGGCGGTGAGGGCGTCGGCGAGTTCGGCGACGAGCGGGGCGGAGAGGGCGTTGCGGGTGTCGGGGGAGTTCAGGGCGAGGGTCGTGACGCCCCGTTCCTCGGTGGTGGTGACCAGGGTCATGCGCGGTCCCTCAACTCTCTGCGGAGGATCTTCCCGGACGCTGCCCGGGGGACGGTGTCGATGAACTCCACGGCGCGGACCTTCTTGTACGGGGAGACGCGCGCGGCGACGTGCGCGAGGACCTCCTCGGCGGTGAGTCCGGGTGCGGCGGGCTGGCGTACGACGAAGGCCTTGGGGATCTCGGTGCCGTCGGCGTCGGTGACGCCGATGACGGCGGCGTCGGCGATGCCGTCGTGGGTGAGCAGGAGGGCTTCGAGTTCGGCGGGGGCGACCTGGAAGCCCTTGTACTTGATGAGCTCCTTGACCCGGTCGACGACGTACAGCCAGCCGTCGTCGTCGACGCGGCCGATGTCGCCGGTGTGCACCCATCCGTCGGCGTCGATCATGGCGGCGGTGGCGTCGGGGCGGCCCAGGTAGCCCTTCATGACCTGCGGTCCCCGGATGGCGACCTCGCCCTCCTCTCCGGGTGCCGCGTCCTTCGCGGGGTCGTCGAGGGAAAGGATCCGCATCTCGGTGGAGGGCAGCAGCCGTCCGACGGTGCCGGGTGGCGGGTTCTCGGCGTCGAGGGGCACGACGTGGGTGCCGGGGGACAGTTCGGTCATCCCGTACGCCTGGCGGACGGGTGGCAGTCCGAGGCGGGTGGAGCAGGCTTCGGCGAGGGCCGCGTCGAGCGGGGCGGCGGCGCTGACGATGTACTCCAGGGACGACAGGTCGTAGTCGGCGACGGCCGGGTGCTTGGCGAGGGCGAGGACGATCGGCGGGGCGACGTACAGCCCGTTGATGCGGTGCTTCTGGATCGCGCCGAGGAAGGTGTCGAGTTCGAAGCGGGGCAGGACGACGACGGTGGCGCCCTGCCGGAGCGGGGCGTTCATGAGAGCCGTGAGGCCGTATATGTGAAAAAAGGGCAATATCGCCAGAATTCGGTCTCCCGGGCCCATCGGGACGAACGGCTCCAGCTGCGCCAGGTTGGTGGCGATCGACGTGTGGGTGAGCATGACGCCCTTGGGGACGCCGGTGGTGCCGGAGGAGTACGGGAGGGCCGCCACGTCCTCGTCGGGGTCGATCGCGTGGTCCGGGACGGGGCCGGTGCTCGCCAGGAAGCCCTGGAGGGAGCGGACGCCCTCGCCCTCCGGTGCCTGGTCGCAGACGAATATCTCCTCGATCCCGCCGGCGAGTTCGGCGGCGGCGCGGGCGGCGGCGAGCAGCGGGGACACCGTGACGATCCACCGCGCGGACGAGTCCTTGAGCTGCTTGGCGAACTCCTCGGGCGTGGCGAGGGGGTGCACGGTGGTGACGGCGGCCCCGGCGCGGGTGGCGGCGTAGAACGCGATCGGGAACAGCACCGTGTTGGGGCTGTGCAGGGCGAGGACGTCCCCCTTGCGCACCCCCGCCTCGGCGAGCCCGGCCGCCACCCTCCGGTGGAAGCCGTCGACCTGCCCGTACGTGAGCGTGAGCTCCCCCGCCCCGTCGACGAGTGCCGGGGTGTCGCCGTACTCGGCGGCGCGGCCGAGTACGGCGTCGTGGATGGGCAGGGAGAGGGTGGGGACGGCCTCGTAATCGCTGTGGAACACCATGCGTTGACCCCCTGGAGAGGTGAGCGGTGGACGCCAGGATCGCTGCTGCGCGCGGGACTTGGGGAGACCCTGTCAGCCCTCCGAAAAACAATCAAGCGTGCCTGCATGGTTTACCGGGCGGCGGCCGGCGCGGCGGCTCAGCGCTCGCAGGCGACCCCGTCGCCATCACGGTCGAGGTGCCTGCCGTAGCCGGGCTCGCCGACGTGGATGGGGGCGGCGCCGGCGGCCCGGACGGCGGTGCAGTTCTCGTAGTAGACCTCCGGCTCCGGCTCGGCGGTCTCCGGCGGCCGGGTCGTCTGGACCGGCTTCGGCTTCACGGGCCTCGGCGTGGTGCGCGTCGGCTCCGGCGCCCTGGTGGTCGGCGCCTCGGTGGTCGGCTCCGGGGCCTCGGTGGTCGGGGCCTCCGTCGTCGGCTCCGGGGTGGGCGACCCGGTGGTCGGGCTCGGTTCCGGCGTGGTGGCGGTGGGGCTCGGCTCGGTCGGCGTCGGCGTCGCGGGGGCCGTGGCCGTCGTGCCGGGCTTCGGGCCGTCCGTGCCCTTCTTCTCCGGGTCGTCGATGGCGAGCGCGATGACGAACCACAGCGCCGACAGGACCGTCGCCACGATCTTGGCCCGGCTGCTCCAGCGGCTCAGCCACGCCAGGGCTATGCCGCCCGGCGGGAAGAGCACCAGCAGGGTGACGACCAGGGCGGGATGCTGCCACCAGCGGCGGGTCGGCACCCACGGCGGAGGGGCCTGGTACGGGCCGGGCTGCTGGTACATGCGCGTCTCCCTGACTCACGGCGCTCGGATGTGAGCGAAATGAGGGGATCGTATACACGGCCTTCACAATCGGAGTCGATATTGACCGAGTTGGGACGGGGAACGCCTGCAGTGATCCGGCCGGACAGGGCCTAGCCTGCACACATGGTCTTCAAACGTCTTCTGGGCAGGGGCGGGATACCGCTCGAAATCGACACGCTCGTGGAATCCGGACCGGCGCGGCCGGGTGGGCTGCTGACCGGGGAGGTCGTGGTGCGGGCGCCGGAGCGGGCCGTCGAGGTGGGGTCGATGACCCTGCGGCTCACGGCGAACGCTCCGCTGTTCCACAAGGGGGACGGCGACGGGGAGCGGGAGGGCGACCGCTTCGACTACGTCGGCGCGAGCGGGTACTTCAGCCTGAAGAAGGGCGAGGAGCGGCGGGTGCCCTTCCGCCATCGGCTCCAGTGGGAGACGCCGCTGTCGGAGATCGGCGGGCGGGAGTTGAAGGGGGCCCTTCTCACCCTGCACACCGAGGTCGAGGCCGAGGGCATCACGTCGCAGACGGACAACGACCTGGTGCGCGTCACCGGAACGCCCCTGCACGACGCCGTGTTCGAGGCCTTCGCCGCCGCCGGGTACGACTGCGACACCTCGCGGATCTTCACGGGCACGATCCCCCGCTCCGAGTACCACCTCTACCTGGTGCAGGGGTTCCTCCTCACCTCCCGCACGGACGGCGGCGACCGTCCGCGCGAGCTGGAGCTGACCTTCCGGACCAACGCGGTCGGCTGCGAAGTCTTCGTCCGCCGGGCCTCCCTCCGGGACCAGTACTGGAAGGACAAGAACCCGGCCCTCCGCCACCTCGTCGCCCACCACGACGTCGGCCGGGTCGACTTCGGGGCGGAGGTCGTCCGCTGGATCTCCGAGGTCGACGGCCTGGGGGACGGCGACGGCTGGTGCCCCACGGGCACGGACGAGGGCGACAGCTGACGCCGGACCCAGGACCCAGGACTCAGGACTCAGTACGACTTGGGCAGGCCCAGGGTCTGGTGGGAGACGTAGTTCAGGATCATCTCCCGGCTGACCGGGGCGATGCGGGCCACCCGGGCCGCCGTGACGAGGCGGGCGAGGCCGAACTCCTTGGTGAGGCCGTTGCCGCCGAGGGTGTGGACGGCGGTGTCGACGGCCTTCACGCAGGCTTCGGCGGCGGCGTACTTGGCCATGTTGGCGGCCTCGCCCGCGCCGGCGTCGTCGCCGGCGTCGTACAGCCTGGCCGCCTTCTGCATCATCAGGCGGGCGAGTTCGAGCTCGATGTGCGCCTGCGCGAGGGGGTGGGCGATGGCCTGGTGGGAGCCGATGGGCGCCTTCCAGACCTGGCGCTCCTTCGCGTAGGCCACGGCCTTCTCCAGGGCGTGGCGGCCCATGCCGATCGCGAAGGCGGCCGTCATGATCCGCTCGGGGTTGAGGCCGGCGAAGAGCTGGAGGAGGCCGGCGTCCTCGTCGCCGACGAGGGCGTCCGCGGGCAGGTGGACGTCGTCGAGGGTGAGCTCGAACTGCTTCTCGTCGGCGGCGAGTTCCATCTCGATGTGGCGGCGGCCGAAGCCGGGCGCGTCGCGCGGGACGATGAAGAGGCAGGGCTTGAGGTTGCCGGTGCGGGCGTCGGAGGTGCGGCCGACGATCAGGGTCGCGTCGGCGATGTCGACGCCCGAGACGAACACCTTGCGGCCGTTGAGGACCCAGCCGTCCTCGGTGCGGGTGGCGGTGGTCGTGATGCGGTGCGAGTTGGATCCGGCGTCGGGCTCGGTGATGCCGAACGCCATCGTCCGCGAGCCGTCGGCGAGACCGGGCAGCCAGGTCCGCTTCTGGTCCTCCGTGCCGAAGCGGGCGATCACGGTGCCGCAGATGGCGGGCGACACGACCATCATCAGGAGCGGGGCACCGGCGGCGCCCGCCTCCTCCAGGACGAGGGACAGCTCGGCGATGCCGCCGCCCCCGCCGCCGTACTCCTCGGGCAGGTTCACGCCCAGGTAGCCGAGCTTCCCGGCCTCCGCCCACAGGGTGGCCCGGTCGAAGCCGGGGCCGTGGCGGCGGCCGAGGGCGGAGACGGCGGCGCGGAGTTCCGTGTGTTCCTGCGGCTCGATGTCGGTGCTCATACGGGGTCTTCCTCCGTTGCTTCGGTCTGTACGACGGCGAGCAGGGCGCCGACCTCGACCTGGCGGCCGGGGGCGGCGTGGAGCGCGGTGAGCGTGCCGGAGGCGGGAGCGGTGACGCGGTGCTCCATCTTCATGGCCTCCAGCCAGAGCAGGGGCTGCCCGGCGGCGACCCGGTCGCCGACGGCCAGGCCGTCCGCGACCCGGACGACGGTGCCGGGCATGGGGGCGAGCAGGGAGCCGGGGGCGGTCTGTTCGCTCGGGTCGGTGAAGCGGGGGCGGGGGGTGAGGCGGTGCGGGCCGGAGTGGACGGTGCCGTCGCCGTACGCGTCGACGTCGAAGTCCCTGACGACTCCCGCGACTTCGAGGCGCACGCGGCCGGGGGTCGCCGAGATGACCCGTACCCCTTCGGGGGCGGTGACCTCGTGGCCGCCGTCCCTCGTCGGCCGGTAGCGGACCTCGTGGTCCCCGTACGTCCGGGTCTCGTCCTGCGAGCGGAGGTTGCGCCAGCCTCCGCCGAACCGGCCCCGGTTCGCGGCCGCCTCGGCGAGGGCGGCGGCGACGGCCGCGTACGGCTCGCCGTCCGGGGCGGCGGTCAGGGCCGGCAGGTTCCGCTCGTAGAAGCCGGTGTCGAGGGCGTCCGGGGACGTGTAGTCGGGGTGGCGGAGCGAGGCGACGAGCAGGCCCCGGTTGGTGACGGGGCCGTGGACGCGGGCCCGCTCCAGGGTGTGGGCGAGCTTGCGGGCGGCCTCGGCGCGGGTCGGGGCGTGGACGATCACCTTGGCGAGCATCGGGTCGTAGTGGACGCCGACGGCGTCCCCGGAGGCGTACCCGGTGTCGACGCGGACGCGCCCCTCCGCGGGGACGTCGAAGCGGTGCAGGACGCCCGTCTGCGGCGCCCATTCCCGCGCCGGGTCCTCGGCGTAGAGGCGGGCCTCGATGGCGTGCCCCCGGGGGGCCGGGGGTTCGGGCGGCAGGGCCCTGCCCTCGGCGACGGCGAGCTGGAGGGCGACGAGGTCGACCCCGTACACCTCCTCCGTGACGGGGTGCTCGACCTGGAGGCGGGTGTTCATCTCCAGGAAGTGCGCCCGGCCGTCCGCGACGAGGAACTCGACCGTGCCGGCGCCGACGTAGCCGACGGCCTTCGCCGCGCGGACGGCCGTGTCCAGGAGGGACGCCTCCAGGGCCGCGGGCAGGCCGGGCGCCGGAGCCTCCTCGATCACCTTCTGGTGGCGGCGCTGGAGCGAGCAGTCGCGGGTGCCGAGCGCCCAGGCGGTGCCGTGGGTGTCGCACAGGAGCTGCACCTCGACGTGCCGGCCGTTCTCGACGTACGGCTCGACGAAGACCTCGCCGTCGCCGAAGGCACTCGCGGCCTCGGCGGACGCCGCCTTCAACTCCTCGGGAAGCGAGGTGAGTTCACGGACGATCCGCATGCCGCGCCCGCCGCCGCCGGCCGCCGCCTTCACGAGGACCGGCAGGTCGGCCTCGGTGACGTCCGCGAGGGGCGCGATGCCGAGGAGTTCCTTCGCCCTGGTCTTCGAGGCCATCGCCTCGATCGCCGCCGGCGGCGGTCCGATCCAGAGCAGGCCCGCGTCCGTCACGGCCCGCGCGAAGTCGGCGTTCTCGGAGAGGAAGCCGTAGCCCGGGTGGACGGCGTCCGCGCCCGCCGCGAGCGCCGCCTCCACGACGAGGTCGCCGCGCAGATACGTCTCCGAGGGCGCGGCCCCCGGCAGCCGTACGGCCGTGTCGGCGGCCCGGACGTGCAGGGCGTCGGCGTCCGCGTCGGAGTACACGGCGACGGTGGAGATGCCCAGCTCGCGGCAGGTGCGGAAGACGCGGCAGGCGATCTCGCCACGGTTGGCGACGAGGAGGGAGGTGATCAAGGTGTGCCTCGCACGAGGAGGGAGGTGATCAAGGTGGGCCTCACATTCGGAAGACGCCGAAGCCGCCGCGCGCGCCCTCGACCGGTGCCGTGTGGATCGCGGAAAGGCAGAGACCGAGGACGGTGCGGGTGTCGCGGGGGTCGATGACGCCGTCGTCGTAGAGCCGGCCGGAGAGGAACATCGGCAGGGACTCGGACTCGATCTGCGCCTCGACGAGGGCGCGCAGCCCCGCGTCCGCCTCGTCGTCGTACGGCTGCCCCTTCGCGGCGGCGGACGCCCGCGCCACGATCGACAGGACGCCGGCGAGCTGCTGCGGGCCCATGACGGCGGACTTCGCGCTCGGCCAGGCGAACAGGAAGCGCGGGTCGTACGCCCGGCCGCACATGCCGTAGTGCCCGGCGCCGTACGACGCGCCCATGAGGACGGAGAGGTGCGGGACCTTCGAGTTCGACACGGCGTTGATCATCATGGCGCCGTGCTTGATGATGCCGCCCTGCTCGTACTCCTTGCCGACCATGTAGCCGGTCGTGTTGTGGAGGAAGAGCAGCGGGATGTCGCGCTGGTTGGCGAGCTGGATGAACTGCGCCGCCTTCTGCGACTCGGCGGAGAAGAGGACGCCCTGCGCGTTCGCGACCACGCCGACCGGGTAGCCGTGCAGGGCCGCCCAGCCCGTGACGAGACTCGGCCCGTACAGCGGCTTGAACTCGTCGAAGTCGGAGCCGTCGACGATCCGGGCGATCACCTCGCGCGGGTCGAACGGCGTCTTGAGGTCCCCGGGGACGATGCCGAGGAGCTCCTCCCCGTCGTACTTCGGGGGCTCCGCGGGGCCCGGATCCCCGTGGTGCTTGCGGTGGTTGAGCCGGGCGACGATCCGGCGCGCCTGGCGGATCGCGTCGGCCTCGTCGACGGCGTAGTGGTCGGCGAGTCCGGACGTCCTCGCGTGCATCACGGCGCCGCCGAGCGACTCGTCGTCGCTCTCCTCCCCCGTCGCCATCTTCACCAGCGGCGGGCCGCCGAGGAACACCTTCGACCGCTCCTTGATCATCACGGCGTGGTCGGACATGCCGGGGACGTACGCGCCGCCCGCCGTCGAGTTGCCGAACACGACCGCGATCGTCGGGATGCCGGCGGCCGACAGCCGGGTGAGGTCGCGGAACAGCGCCCCGCCCGGGATGAAGATCTCCTTCTGCGAGGGGAGGTCGGCGCCGCCGGACTCGACGAGCGACACGACGGGCAGCCGGTTGGCGAACGCGATCTCGTTGGCCCGCAGCGCCTTCTTCAGCGTCCACGGGTTGGAGGCGCCGCCCCGCACGGTCGGGTCGTTGGCGGTGATCAGGCACTCGACGCCCTCGACGACGCCGATGCCGGTGATCAGCGAGGCGCCCACCGTGTAGTCGCTGCCCCAGGCCGCGAGCGGCGACAGCTCCAGGAACGGCGAGTCCGGGTCCACGAGCAGCTCGATCCGCTCCCGGGCCAGCATCTTGCCGCGGCCGTGGTGCCGGGCCGTGTACTTCTCGCCGCCGCCCGCGAGGGCCTTGGCGTGCTCGGCGTCGAGGGCGGCGAGCTTGTCGAGCATGGCGGCGCGGGCGTCCGCGAAGTCGGGTCCGCCGGTGTCGAGGGCGGAGGCGAGGACGGTCACTGGAGTTCCTCCGGGACGTCGGGCGGGAGGGCGGCCGGGGTGGCGGGCGCCTCCGGCGTGGCGGGCAGGAGGGCGGCCGGGTTCTCGGGAGGCGTGGCGGGCGTGGCGGGCGCCTCCGGCGTGGCGGGCAGGAGGGCGGTCGGGACGGCGAGGCGGCGGGAGCGGAGCCACTCGCCGAGGGCCTTGGCCTGGGGGTCGAAGCGGGCCTGGGAGGCGACGCCCTCGCCGAGGATCCCGGCGACGGTGAAGTTGAGCGCGCGCAGGTTCGGCAGGACGTGCCGGACGACCTCGAGTCCGGCGGTCTCCGGGAGGAGTTCGCGGAACCTCCCGACGGTGAGGGTGTGGGCGAGCCAGCGCCACTCCTCGTCCGTGCGGACCCACACGCCGACGTTGGCGTCGCCGCCCTTGTCGCCGCTGCGGGCCCCGGCGATCCGGCCGAGCGGCACCGTGCGGGTCGGCCCCTGGGGGTACGGCGGCGGAAGCTCCGGATCGGGTACGGGTTCCAGGTCGCGGGTCCTCGGGGGTACGGGGACGTCCCGGCGGGTCCCGTCGGGGAGGACCGCCGTGTGCGGAACCTCGGCGGCCGGCACGTACGCGGCCTCGAAGACGCCGTACGGCGCGCCCTTGCCGGGCGGGGCGGTGACGTGGAAGCCGGGGTAGCTCGCGAGGGCCAGCTCGATGGCGGCACCGGTCAGGGCGCGGCCGACGGGCTCCGGGGAGGGGTCGCGGACGACGAGGCGCAGCAGGGCGCTCGCGGTCTCCTCGGTGGCGGCGTCGGGGTGGTCGGTGCGGGCCAGCTCCCAGTGGACCTCCGCCGGCCGGGTCGCGGTCAGCGCGTCCTCGACCTGGTCGCGCACGAGCCGGGCCTTGGCGTCGACGTCGAGGCCGGTGAGGACGAACACCACCTCGTTGCGGAAACCGCCGAGCCTGCTGCGGCCCGCCTTGAGCGTCGGGGGCGGCGCCTCTCCCCGTACGCCGTCGATCCTGACCCGGTCGGGGCCGTCCTGGGTGAGGCGCACGGTGTCGAGCCGGGCCGTCACGTCGGGGCCGGCGTAGCGGGCGCCGGCGGTCTCGTAGAGGAGTTGGGCCGTGACGGTGCCGACGTCGACGAGGCCGCCGGTGCCGGGGTGCTTGGTGATGACGCACGTGCCGTCGGCGTGGAGCTCGGCGAGGGGGAAGCCGGGGCGGCGGAGGAGCTTCGGGTCGTGGTCGGCGAAGAACGCGTAGTTGCCGCCGGTGGCCTGGGTGCCGCACTCCAGGACGTGCCCGGCGACGACCGCCCCCGCCAGCTGGTCGTACGCCTCCGGGCCCCAGCCGAAGCGCCACTGCGCCGGCCCCGTGACGAGGGCGGCGTCGGTGACCCGGCCGGTGACGACGACGTCCGCCCCGGCCGCGAGGCAGGCGGCGATCCCGGCGCCGCCGAGGTAGGCGTTCGCCGTCAGGACGCCGTCCGACGGGGTCAGCCGGTCGCCCTCGACGTGGGCCACGCGGACCGGCAGGCCGAGCTTCCCGGCGAGCGCGCGCAGCGCGTCGGCGAGTCCGGCCGGGTTCAGGCCGCCCGCGTTGGTGACGATCCTGACGCCCCGGTCGTGGGCGAGTCCGAGGCCCTCCTCCATCTGCCGGAGGAAGGTCCGCGCGTACCCGGCCGACGGGTCCTTCAGCTGGTCGCGGCCGAGGATGAGCATGGTCAGCTCGGCGAGGTAGTCGCCGGTGAGGACGTCGAGTTCGCCGCCGGTGAGCATCTCGCGCACCGCGTCGAAGCGGTCGCCGTAGAAGCCGGAGGCATTGCCGATGCGCAGCACCCCTACGCCTCCCGGGGTGCGCGGCCGCCACCGGCCGGGCCGGCGAAGGCCTGCGCGATGCCGAGCCACCGCTCCGCGTCGGGCCCGTCCGCGACCAGGGCCGTGTCGGCCCGGTGGACGCGCTGGGTGACGAGGAGGCAGAAGTCGAGGGCCGGCCCGGTGACCCGCTGCGCCGCCCCCTCCGGCCCGTACGTCCACGACTCGCCGCCGGGCGCCGCGAGTTCGACCCGGAACGGCTCGGCGGGCGCCTGGATGCCCCGTACCAGATGGGCGTAGTCACGGGCCCGCACGCCGATCCACGCGACGTGCCGGAGCCGGGCCGTGGGCGCGCGGACGACCCCGAGCGCGTCGGCGACGTCCTGGCCGTGCGCCCACGTCTCCATCAGCCGGGCGGTGGCCATCGCGGGAGCGCTCATCGGCGGCCCGTACCAAGGGAATCGGGCGCCGGGCGCGACCTCCCGCAGCGCCGCCCGGAGCAGGTCACGGCCCTCGCGCCAGTGGGCGAGCAGCTCGGCGGGCGGCAGCTTCGCCCCCTCCTCCGCCCCCTCGTCGACGAACCGGTCCGGTGCCGCCAGAGCCTTCTCCGTCTCGGCGGCGAACGCCTCCGCGTCGGTGGCGGCGAGCAGAGCGGCCCTGTCCGTCCACGCGAGGTGCGCGATCTGGTGGGCGATCGTCCAGCCGGGCGCGGGTGTCTCCGCTCCCCACTGCTCCTCGCTCAACTCGCCTACCAGCGCGTCGAGTTCTTCGCTCTCGGCGCGCAGGTCGTCAAGGACGACGACGGAGTCGGACACGGTGCGCTCCCCTCGGGGACGGGCGGTCACGGGCCTTCGCGAGGAGCATGGCAGCGGCACCAGAAACAATCAAGCGTGCTTGCTTTAGATTTTTCGGGCGCCGGACCGCGACGGTGGACGGCCGCCCCGCACGCCACCCCCGAGAGGCACGCCGCCCCCGGCCGCCTACCCCGCGCCCCTCCGCGTCGGGCGCGCCACCAGCTCGCCCCCGCAGTTCGGGCAGACCCCGCCCATCTCCTCCGCGCACGGCACGCAGAAACTGCACTCGTAGGAGCAGATCCGGGCGGGGCCGTCCGCGGCCAGCACCGCCGTCCCGCACCGCTCGCACCGGTCCCGCATCTCCAGGGCCATGACGTGGCTCCCCCTTTCCGAGGCACTCGCGAAGCGCCGTGGAGGCGCCCTCGAAGCACGCGCCGACCGCTCTTCGCGCGGTCGCCGACGACCACCCCATCGTCGGCGCCCGTCCCCACCCCCCGAAACAGGCCGAGAGCCAAAGATCAACCGGATCCGGCCCGCGCGACGACGCCGACGGCGACAATGCACGAGCGACGGATCGGACGACTTGGGGGAACGGCATGCTCACCGGCATCGTGATCGACGCACTCGACGTCACACGCATGGAACGCTTCTGGCAGGACGCCACGCAGGGCCGCACGGACGGCCTCCGCCTCCGCTTCACGCCGACCACGGAACCGAAGCCCGCGGCCAAGAACCCGCTCCACCTCGACCTCGCCGGGGGCCCGGCCTGGGAGGCCGAGATCGACCGCCTGCTGTCCCTGGGCGCCACCCGGGTCGACATCGGCCAGGGCGACGTCCCCTGGGACGTCCTCGCCGACCCCGAGGGCAACGAGTTCTGCGTCCTCCGCCCCGGGCACCCCGGCGTCCTCGCCGACTCGGGCCTCGTCGCCCTCTGCCTCGACACCACCGACGACGACCGCCACGCCCAGTCGGACTTCTGGCAGTCCCACACCTCCTGGCACGCCGTCGAGTCCCACGACTGGGGCGTCAGGCTCCGCCGCACCCCCACCAGCACCGTCTCCATGGTCATGGGCCCGCCCGCCGCGCCGAAGACGGCACGCAACCGCCTCCGCCTCGAAGTGACCCACCCGGACCGCCGCTCCGGCGAGTTCCTCGACGCCGCGGGCAACGAGTTCCACATCGCGCACTGACGCGGAGACACCGGCTTCCCCGTCGCGCACCGACACAGCGGCACCGGCTTCCGCCATCGCGCCCCGGCGCACGGCAAGCAGAGGGGCCCGGCGGATCACGACCCGCCGGGCCCCCGGGCTCCGCGCCCGGTCCCCGGCTCAGCCGGCCGGGGCCTCCGGGGTCCACGCGCCGAACCACTGCTCGGCCCCGAACTCCTCGAACCGCTCCACCTCGGTGAACCGCAGCTTCTCCGCGAGGCGCATCGCCCGCTCGTTCGCACTCCGGGTCGTGAGCACCACCGGCCGGCCGGGATGCGCCCCCGCGAACCATCCGAGCGCCGCCACGCACGCCTCGCCGGCGTACCCGCTCCCCCACGCCTGCGGCAGGAACATGTAGCCGAGCTCGGTCTCCCCGCCCTCCGGCGCGACCCGCGGCCGACGCTCCGGGTCGCGCCGGTCGAGCGTGACCATCCCGATCATCGCCCCGTCCCGCTCCACCACGAACAGGCCCGGCCGCCGCCCCGGCACCTCCGGCATCGCGTTCTCCAGCCGGTCCCGCGGCCGAGCGCCCCCGACGTACGTCCCGACTTCCGGCGACGAGAACAACTCGACGAACCCCGCCCTGTCCCGCGCCTCCGACTCGCGCAACACGAGCCGTTCGGTCGCTATCGGGGCAGGCGGCCAGGCAACGGAACCGAGTTCGGTCATGACCGGCAACCTATCGAACGCCCGGAGAATCGACCGGCGATCCGCTCCACGGGCGCAGCTCGTCCCGCCCGAAGGCCGGTCGGGGTCAGTGGGCGGGTCCTCCACGGGCGCATCGCAGGTCCCGCTCCCCTCAGTGCCGCACCAGGCAGAACGGATGCCCGGACGGGTCCGCGTAGACCCTCCAGCTCCGCTTTCCGTCGCCCGCGTCGAGGACGGTCGCGCCGTGGGAGAGGACCTGTTCGTGGGCCGTGTCCAGGTCGGCGACGCCGAAGTCGAGGTGGAACTGCTGGGGGCGGTCGGGATCGGGCCACACCGGGGGGCGGTGGTCGGCGACGCCCTGGAAGCAGAGGACGAGTCCTCCGGGGGTGTGCAGGGTCGACCAGGCCTCGCCGAGGGACCAGCGCCGGTCCGGGCGGTCGACCTCGCCGCCGAGGACGGCGCGGTAGAACGCGGCGAGTTCGCGGGGAGCGGGGCAGTCGATGACGAGGCACTGCAGTTCGGCGATCACGCGCGGGGCCCGGGGGGATGGCTGCCCGAGCCGGTGGGGTGGCCGGGGCGGTCAGCGTTCGGCCGGGGTGGCGTCCTGTGCGTCCCGGCGGGCCGCGCGGGCCTGGGTGCGGACCGCGCCGATGCTGGCGGCGATGACGAGGGTGATGGCGAGGGCGTCGAGGAGGGAGAGGGCCTGGCTGAGGATGAGGAAGCCGGCGGTGGCGGCGATGGCCGGTTCGAGGCTCATGAGGACGGCGAAGGTGGGGGCGGGAAGGCGGCGGAGGGCGAGGAGTTCGAGGGTGTAGGGGAGCACGGACGACATGAGCGCGACGGCGAGGCCGAGGCCGATCGTCGACGGTACGAGGAGCTTGTCGCCGGCCTCCACGATGCCGAACGGCAGGCTGAGGACCGCGCCGAAGGCCATGGCGAGCGCGAGCCCGTCGGCCTGCGGGAAGCGCCGGCCGGTGCGGGCGCTGAAGACGATGTACGCCGCCCACATCGCGCCCGCGGCGAGCGCGAAGGCGGCTCCCGCCGGATCGAGGCGGTCGAAGCCGCCGCCGCTGAGCAGGACGACGCCGCCGAGGGCGAGCCCCGCCCAGAGGAGGTTCATCAGCCGGCGGG
>NZ_JBHJQI010000136.1:0-24705 GCF_042262805.1 Streptomyces sp. NPDC056361 | reverse complement strand
GGCCGCCGTCGGGCGGGTCAGACCACGGCGCCCGCCCGTCGCCGGGGCGCTGCCACGGGCGCGGGCGCCGGGTGCCGTCCCTCCAGGACCACGGCCAGGGGCAGCGCCGTGAACACGGTGGAGGCCATGCCCAGGACGACGCCGGCGAGGAGCGCGACGGAGAAGTCGGTGAGCGAGTCGCCGCCCAGGACCGCCAGCGCGACGAGGACGAAGAGCGCCCCCATGCCGGTGTTGACCGTACGCGGCAGGGTCTGGGCGACGGCCCGGTCGGCGAGGTCCGCCAGCGGAACGCCGCCGCCTCGGCGGCGCAGCTCCCGCAGCCGGTCGAGGACGACGACCGAGTCGTTGACGGAGTAGCCCACGACCGTCAGCAGCGCGGCGAGGAAGACGCTGTCGAACGGCTTGCCCAGCCAGGCGAAGAGGCCGACGACGAGCAGCACGTCCTGGGTCATCGCGGCCACCGCCGCCGTCGCGTACGTCCAGCGGAACCGTACGGTCAGATAGAGGAGTTGGGCGGCCACGGCCAGTCCGAGGGCGAGCAGGGCATGGGTGCGCAGCTCACCGCCGAGGCTCGGTCCGATCAGGTCGTCGCGCTCCACGGAGACCGGGCCCGCGACCCCGGTGAGCGCCTCGCGGATCTCCCGCTGCTCGCCGTCGCCGGTCTCCCGGACGCGGACCGACACGTCGGCGCCGCCGTCGCCGGCCGTCTGGACGACGGCGTCCGGGAAACCGGCCGCGGCGATCGCCGTACGCGCCTCGTCGGCGTCCACCGGACGCTCCGCCGCGTACTGCACGACCCGGCCGCCGGTGAACTCCACGCCGAACTCCACGCCCCGGACGCCGATCCCGGCCAGCGCCACGAGGAGGAGTCCCGCGCAGCCGGTGAGCCAGCGGCGCCGGTACGCCGTCACGCGGGGGGCCCGCCGGGCCAGCCGCGTCCGCAGCCGGCCGAGCGACGCGATGCCGGTCAGCGCCGGGCGCCGGCGCACCGCCGAAAGGCGCAGGGCGACGTCGGCGAGCAGCCGGGTGATCACCATCGCGGTGAGGAGCGAGGTGACGACGCCGATCGCCAGCGTCACGCCGAAGCCCTTGACCGGGCCGGTGGCGAAGACGAACAGCAGGCCGGCCGCGAGCAGGGTGGTGACGTGGGAGTCGGCGACGGCGCTCCACACCTTGCCGAACGCCGCCGTCACCGGCCGCCGCAGGTCGCGTCCGGCGGCCCGGCCCAGGGCCGCGTACTCCTCCCTGGCCCGTTCGAAGACCAGCACGTTGGCGTCCACGGCGATCCCGACGGCCAGGACGAACCCGGCGAGCCCGGGCAGGGTGAGGGTGGCGCCCAGCGCGACCACCGCGGCGTACGAGATGAGCCCGTACAGCAGGAGGGCGACGGTGGCGAGCACGCCGAGGAGGCGGTAGACCACCATGACGAAGAGCCCGGTGCAGGCCAGGCCGATCGCCGCCGCCAGCGCGCTGGCCCTGATCGCCTCGGCGCCCAGCGTCGGGCCCACGGTGCTCTGCTCGACCGTCGTGACCGGCACGGGCAGCGCGCCGCCCTGGACGAGCGCCGCGAGGTCACGCGCCTCCGTCGCCGAGAACCCCCCGGTGATCTGCGCGGAGCCGCCCGCGATGCCCGCCCCGCAGGGGACTCCGGCCTGCATGGCGGGAGCGGAGACGACCCGGTCGTCGAGCACGATCGCGACCCGGCGCGCCGGGTCAGCGGGCCCCGCGCAGGCCGCGTCGCCGGTCAGCCGCGCCCAGTCGCCCGCGCCGCGGTCACGGAAGGACAGATCGACCGTCCACCCGCGGCCGTTCGCCGTGTCGAGCACGGCCCCGGCGCTCTCGACGCCGTCGCCGGAGAGGGCGGGTGCGGCCAGGGCGAGGAAGCGGCCCGGCGCGTCCGGGTCGGCCAGGACGCGCGTCCCGTCCGCGCCGGCGGGGCCGGCCGGCCCCCGGGCCTCACCGGTGACCGCGTGGAAGGTGAGCTGCGCCGTCCGGCCGATCACCTCGGCCGCCCGGTGCGGGTCGCGGAGGCCGGGCAGTTCGACGACGATCCGCCGCTCGCCCGCCCGGGCGAGCGAGGGCTCCGCGACACCGAGGCCGTCGACGCGCTTGCGGAGCACCTCCAGGGCACGGTCGGTGGCCGCGGCGTCGGCGCGGGTCGTGGGTCCGTCCTCGGTCTGGAGGACGATGCGCGTCCCGCCGCGGAGGTCGAGGCCGAGGCGGGGCGAGGTGGTCAGGGCGATCCACAGGGCGAGCGCGACGACGGCGCACGCGAGGAGCGCGCGCCGGAGCGCGGAACGAGCTGGCATGGGTACTCCACGGGCAGCGCACGGATCCGGCGGGCGTCACCCTTCCCGGGGAGCCCGAGCCGTCCGTGCCGGACGTACGGTCGGATACGCGTCGCCGACCGGTCCGGGGCATGCCGAAGACCCGGACGGCGACGCGGGAGAACGTCAGTCGTGCCGGGGAGAGGGAGGCCCGCGGGGATCCCGCGGACCGTGCGAACCGCCGGGCGGCGCCCGCTCGCGGCGCGGATCGCCCACCACGACACCACGTGCCGGTACGGGAACGTCGGCGGTCGCCGCGGCCGGGGCCGCGGGGGCTCCGGGGAACCGCACCGGGTTCTCCACGGCCGCCGTCACGCGTACGCCGGCAGAGGCCCCGAAGTGCGGCTCCGGCGCGACGACATGGCGGGAGGCCGGCGCGGCCGGGGCGGCCGGGGCGGCCGGGGCTTCCCGGACGGCCGGGCCGTGCAGGGCGGCCGGGCCGTACGGGGCCGACGCCGTGCTCACGGGCGCCGTGGCACTCGCGGCCGCCGCGCCGGACGGCGGGAGCAGGAGGAGGGACGAGATCGCCCAGAGCAGTGCGGGCAGGAGGGTCGCGAGCCGTCGGGGGGAGAGCCTCACCGTCCCGCACCTCCCCTGGTCCGTCGTGCCGGTCGACCCGTCGCGCCCAGCCTAGCCCGGGGGCGGGACGCGGCGGCCACCCGGCCCCGTACACAGCGCGGTTGGGTACGCGGGTGAGTACGCGTGCTCATCCCCGCACCCCCACGGCGCGGCGACGATGGTCCGGTCAGCGCATCCTTCCCGGAGTCAGGGGTCGTCCGTGCTCAGTCGTCTCGCCGCCCGCGTCGTGCCGTTGTTCGGCCGGCTGACCGTCACCGCGGATGCCGGAGCCTCCATCGAGCCCGGCAGCATCCTGGTCGCGAACCACACGTCGACGGCCGATCCCGCCTTGGTCCTCGCCGCGCTGCGCAAGCGCCTCGCCCTGGAGCCGGTGGTGCTCGCCACGGCGGGGCTGTGGCGCGTCCCGGTGCTCGGCCGGGCGCTGACCCGCGAGGGCCACGTGCCGGTCCACCGGAACTCGGCGCGGGCCGCCGCCGCGCTCGACGCCGCCGCGGTCGCCCTCGCCTCGGGACGGCACGTGATGCTGTACGCCGAGGGCCGCATCCCGCCCCGCCCGGACGCCGCCGAGAACCCGCCCGAGATGTTCCGTACCGGGCTCGCCCGGCTCGCCGGCGCCACCGGGGCGCAGGTCGTGCCGATCGGGCAGGCGGGGGCCCGGCGGATCACCTCCGGCGGTCGCGCGAAGCAGATCGCCGGAGTCCTCACGGCGCCCGTCCGCAGACCCGGCCTCCACGTCCACATCGGGACCCCGCTCCGACTGCCCGACGACGTGGCCGCCGCGACGCTGCTCGCCCACGGCGCCGTCACCGAGGCCTGGCGCACGGCGGCGGGAGCCCTGGGCGAACCGGCGGCCTTCGGCGGCGAGTCGCCCGCCGCGCCGCCGCGCGTGGGGTGGCGGCGGCCTGCCCGGCGCCGCGGCTGATCCACCGGCGTCCGGCGTTGCGGCACCAGGGCCGACCCGCCGACCCACCGGACTCCGTCGATCCCGGCAGCGCCGACCCACCGGCGCCGTCGGTGCGGCACCGCGGCCGATCCGCCGGCGTCGCCGGTCCGGGGCGTCGCGGGCCGGTCACCGACGGCCCGTCAGGCCGTGTCGTCCTGGGCGCGCGGCGCCGGGCGCCCCTCGGCGTCCGCCCGCACGTCCGCGTCCGCGTCCGCCAGCCGGAACAGCAGCGGGGAGAGGGCGAGTTCCAGGGCGGCGAGTGCGAGCTGGAACCCGTGGGGGCGGCCTTCGACGGCGAGGGAGAGCAGCCGCCCCAGGGCACCCGCGAGGAACACGGCGGTGAGCCCCCGCACGGCGGTCGGCGGGATCGGCGTCTGCCGGGCCGCCCAGAGCCAGGCGAGGCCGTAGCCGGCGAAGATCGCGCCGAAGAAGCGGCCGAGGCTGTCGATCGTGGGGCCGGCGTTCTCGGCGCCCGGGATCGAGGCGTTGCCGAGGACGACGTGGAGGATGCCGATCGCCACGCAGGCGTACCCCATGGCGAGGGCCAGCCCCCGTAACGCCTTGGCTCTGGTCATGGCGCGAACTCCCTCAAGTAGACGTGTGTCCAGTAGTGACGGGCAGCAGCGTACGGCCGCTTACTAGATGCGTGTCAAGTAACATGGCGGGGTGCCTCCCCGACGACGCCTCAGCCCCGCCCGACGCCGCGCCCAGCTCCTGGACGTCGCCGCGGGCCTCTTCGCGGCGCAGCCGTACGACGAGGTGCGGATGGAGGCGGTCGCCGAGCGCGCCGGCGTCTCCCGCGCGCTGCTCTACCAGCACTTCCCGAGCAAGCGCGACCTGTTCGCCGCGCTCTACCAGGCGGTCTCCGAGGACCTGTTGGCGAAGACGCGGCTCGACCCCGCCGACACGCTGGTCGAGCAGCTGGTCGAAGGGCTCGACGCGCACATCGCGTACTTCGCGGAGAACCGGAACACGGTCCTCGCGGCGAACCGCGTGCTGGCCGGCGACCGTCTCGTCCAGACGATCATCGCCGATGAGCTCGACGCCCTCCGCGAGCGTCTGCTCGGGGTGCTGCCGCTCGCCGACGGGCGGACCCGGGCGGCCGTTTCGGGGGTGCTGAAGAGCTGGCTGGTCTTCGTGCAGGTCCTGTGCGTCGACTGGCTGACCCACGAGACCTGCACCCGTAC
Organism: Streptomyces sp. NPDC056361; assembly: GCF_042262805.1. Classification (NCBI taxonomy): domain Bacteria; kingdom Bacillati; phylum Actinomycetota; class Actinomycetes; order Kitasatosporales; family Streptomycetaceae; genus Streptomyces; species Streptomyces sp. NPDC056361. The sequence continues at coordinate 19,669 of NZ_JBHJQI010000136.1, read as the reverse complement.
CGAACTGCGGGACGTGTGCGTCGGGGCGGTCGTCGGGGCCCTGCGGCCCCTGCTCGACGAGGACCCGGCCCCGGACTGGCCGCCGCGCTGAGCGAAGGCCCGCGCGTGCGCGCCCGGGGCCGGGGCGGGGGTCAGAACACGGACAGGCCCGTGATGGTGGTGAAGCGGTCGAGGGCGGTCACGCCGGCGACCGAGTTGCCGCGGGCGTCGAGGCCGGGACTCCACACGCAGAGGGTGCAGCGGCCGGGGACGACGGCGACGACGGCCCCGCCGACGCCGCTCTTGCCGGGGAGGCCGACGCGGTAGGCGAAGTCGCCGGCGGCGTCGTAGGTGCCGCAGGTGAGCATGACGGCGTTGACCTGCTTGGCCTGACTGCGGGTCAGCAGGCGGCTGCCGTCGGCGCGGAGACCGTGCCGGGCGAGGAAGCCGGTGGCGAGGGCGAGGTCGGCGCAGGAGGCTTCGAGCGAGCACTGCCGGAAGTACTCGCGCAGCAGGTCGGGGACGGGGCCCGTGATGTTCCCGTAGGAGGCCATGAAGTGGGCGAGGGCGGCGTTGCGGTCGCCGTGCGCCGCCTCCGACGCGGCGACGCCGGAGTCGAAGGCGAGGTCGGGGTTGCCGCTCTCGGCCCGGAGGAAGGCGAGCAGGCTGCCGGAGGCGTCGCCGGTGAGGCGGTGCAGGCGGTCGGTGACGACCAGGGCGCCGGCGTTGATGAACGGGTTGCGCGGGATGCCGTGCTCGTACTCCAGCTGCACGAGGGAGTTGAACGGGTCCCCGGAGGGCTCCCTGCCGACGTGGGCCCACAGCTCGTCGCCCTCCCCGGCGAGGGCGAGGGCGAGGGTGAAGACCTTGGTCACGGACTGTGTGGAGAAGGGGTGCTGCCAGTCGCCCACCCCGTAGACCGTGCCGTCGAGTTCCGCCACGGCCATGCCGAAGCGCCGCGGGTCGCCCGCGGCGAGGGCGGGGATGTAGTCGGCCGGCGTGCCCCGCTCGGTGAGCTCCGCGACCTCCTCGGCGATCCGGTCGAGGACGGGCTGGAAGGAGGTGTTCGCGGTCATGTCCGGTCTCGGGCGTCCCGGTCCGCGTCCGACGCGACGACGGCCGCCGGCGCGGCCGCGAGCCCGAGGTCCCCGCCGGGCGGCGCGGTGAAGTACCGGGCGACGTCCGCGTCGGCGACCTCGGCGAGGGTCGGCGGGGTCCAGCGGGGGTTGCGGTCCTTGTCGACCACCTGGGCGCGGATGCCCTCGACGAGGTCGGGGGTGGTCAGGGCGGCGCAGGAGGCGCGGAACTCCAGGTCCAGAACCTCTTCCAGGGTGCCGAGGAGGCGGGCGCGGCGGACGGCCGCCAGCGTGGCCTTGAGGGCCGTCGGCGACTTCGTGAGGAGGGTGGTGGCGGCCTCCTTGGCCGCGGGGACGCCGGCGTCGAAGAGCAGCTCGACGACGGTCTCGACGTCCGCGGCGCCGTAGCAGGCGTCGATCCACTCCCGCTGCTCGGCGAGGACGCCGGCCGGGGGTGCGACGGCGTGGCGGGCGACGGCCTCCGCGGCGGGCAGCCGCGTCAGGTCCTCCACCAGGGCGGGCAGTTCGGCGGCGGGGACGAAGTGGTCGGCGAGGCCCACGAGGAGCGCGTCGGCCGCGCCGACGGCTCCGCCGGTGAGGGCGAGGTGGGTGCCGAGTTCGCCGGGGGCGCGCCCGAGGAGGTACGTGCCGCCGACGTCGGGGACGAAGCCGATGCCGGTCTCCGGCATGGCGACCCGGGAGCGCTCCGTGACGACGCGGACGGAGCCGTGCGCGGAGACGCCGACGCCGCCGCCCATGACGATGCCGTCCATGAGGGCGACGTACGGCTTCGGGTAGCGGGCGATCCGGGCGTTGAGCCGGTACTCGTCCCGCCAGAAGGCCGCGGACGCGGAGCCTCCGGCACGGGCGTCCTCGTGGATGGCGCGGATGTCGCCGCCGGCGCACAGGCCCCGCTCGCCGGCCCCCTCGATGACCACCGTGGCGACCTCGGGGTCGTGCTCCCACGCGGTGAGCGCGCCGTCGACGGCGACGACCATGGCGTGGGTGAGCGCGTTGATGGCACGGGGCCGGTTCAGGGTGATGAAACCGGCGCGCCCCTCCGTCCGGAGAAGCACGTCGGGGGTTCCGGTCGGCACCATCACTCGGTCCTTTCGGGTCGCGCGGCTCGCTGTTTTCGATCACCGTACCGGGCGCGCGCGGGCCGATCGGGGCGAGGTCCCGTGACGGCGGAGGCGAGCGGCGGGCGGCGCGGCGCGGCGGCGGGCGCGAGGGGCGGGGAACGGCGGGCCTGAGCGGTGGGGAGAGGGGGGCCGGAGCGGGGTGGGGAGACGGTTCCGGAGCCGTGGCGCGAGGCGGACGGCGGCCCGGGAGACGGGACGGTGCCGTCGACACGGCGGACGCGGCCGGAGAGGCGCGGCGGAGCCGTGACGCGAGGCTGACGGCGGCCGGAGAGGCGGGACGGGGCCGTGACCTGGGGTGGCCGCGGCCGGGGGGACAGCTGGGCAGGTCAGGGGCGGGAAGGACTCATCCGCTTCTCGCGGATCCTGATTGCACGGTGCGCGGTCCGGTTGCGACCGCTACTCCGCATCCTCATGCCGGGTCCTTCCCGTCCCTTCCATGGAACCACCCGTCCGACGGGCGCGCGAGCGCCCGACGGACGGGTGGGAGGGCCGGATTCCCGGGGCCTCAGGCCGGGAGCAGGTCCTGGGGAACGCGGACCTGGCGGGGGGTGGACATGCGGAGCTCGATGATGTCCCGGACGGTCGGCCACTCGTCGTCGAGGATCGAGTAGAAGGCCGTGTCACGGACGGCTCCGTCGAGGCCCCGGGAGTGGGCCCGGCGGACACCTTCACAGGTGGCGCCGAGGCGTTCGATGGCGACCCGGGAGCGGGTGTTGCGGGCGTCGGCCCGCAGGGTGATGCGGCGGACGCCCCAGGCCTCGAAGGCGTGCCGGAGCATGAGGTACTTGGCCTCGGTGTTGATGCCTGTTCCCCGGGCGGCGCCGGAGATCCAGGTGTTCCCGATCTCGGCGGCGTCCGGGACGGCGGTCAGCGGATCGCCGTGGGGCATGCCGGGGACGGGCGGCCAGACCAGCGGTCCCCGCCAGTAGTCGAGTTCGAGGAATCGGGTGGACCCGATGACTCGTTCGTCGGCCGTACTGATCAGGGCGAAGGGCAGGCACCGGCCTGCCGCCTGATCGGAGAGGGCGCGGGCGATGTAGTCGAGGGCCGATTCGAGGCCGTCGGGTACGGGGGTGAAGGCGTAGGCCGATCGGTCCGCCCCGCCGGCCCGCGCAAGGGCTTCGGCGTGCCGCATCGCCAGCGGCTCCAGGCGCACGGAGCGCCCGGTCAGGAGAACGGGTACTGGCACGGAACCTCGGGTCTTTCACGGGCAGGGAAGGCTTCCGCCGAGGAGAGGCCGCGGCGGCAGCAGGAGGGAGGTTCTCGCCGGGTGGCGAATCACGTCGTGAAACCGACGAAATCGCAGGTAAAACGGTTCGTCACCAGGTGCGAGGAGGAACAGTATGCAGCCACAACCGCTCCGAGAACAGAACCCAGGAAGAACCCGTGCCCACACGTGGGTGAAGCCTGCCGCACACCCCGTTTCGGCGGTCTCACAAGCCGGACAGGGCCGCCCGCCAGTCGGACGGCCCCCGCCTTCAGACGCAGGTGGGATGGCCCCAGCCGTCCGCGTTCTTGGCGATGGTCTCGCCCTTGTCGTAGGCCTTGCCGCAGCGGCAGCGGCCGGGAAATTTCGCTTTGAGGGTGCCGCCGGACGGGCGACTCCGCCGCGTGGACGAGGCCGCGGACGACGCTCCCGCGGAGGAGGCGGCGGAGGCGCGCGCCCGGGGCGCGGAAGCGCGCGACGGGGCTTCCGGCGGGGGCAGTGGCGCGCCGGTCGCGGAGCCCGCGGGCTCCTGGGTGCGGGCGGTGTGGCTGGCCGCGCGGTCCGCGGCGTCGTTGAGGGGGTCTCCGTCGACCTGGTGGGCGGGCACGTAGACGAAGGCGACGTCCCGGCCGGTGAGCAGCGCGTCGATGCGCACGACGAGCTCCTTGTTGGCGACGGGAGAGCCGGACGAGGTCTTCCAGCCCTTGCGGCGCCAGCCCGGCAGCCACGTCGTGACGGCCTTCATGGCGTACTGCGAGTCCATGCGGACCTCGGCGGGCACGCCCGGGTCGAGGGCCTCGAGGAGCCGTTCCAGGGCCGTGAGTTCCGCCACGTTGTTGGTCGCCCGGCCGAGGGGCCCCGCCTCCCAGCGGTCGACCCCGCCGTCGGAGCGGCCGATGACCCATGCCCAGGCCGCGGGGCCGGGGTTTCCCTTCGACGCGCCGTCGCACGCCGCGATGATCTTTTGCACCATCCCACGATCCTGACACGGTGACGGGGGTGGGTGGTCCCACCCCCGTCACCGCGCGGGGGGACGGCCGTCAGAAGGCCCCGTAGTTGACCTGCCAGGTGGGCAGGCCCATCCGGCGCCAGAGGGCGACGACGCGGTCGCGGTCGTCGAGGGAGACGCGCACGGCGTAGCGGTGGCGCACGTGGGCGTCGAAGAGCTCCGCCTTGACGATGTCGTCGCCGCGGCCGTCGCCGGAGGCCCGCATCCACAGCTCGTCGTACGGCACCTCGTGCCGGTCGAGCCAGACCTCCGTGAGGGCGCGGTGGTCCTCGCTGCGGCCTGACAGCAGGACGATCCGGTCGCTCTCGGCGTGCCGGAAGGCGCGCAGGGCGTCCCGTACGGAGGGGTTGACCAGGTCCTCGTCGCAGCGCGTGAAGTCGTACGGGCCGCGGTCGCCGCGCAGGGCGAGGGTGCCGTCGATGTCGCACATGACGGCCGAGGGGAGGGCCGGGTCGGCGACGTAGGGCAGGCCGGCCGGCCGGTCGTTGAGCCATTCCGCGGTGAGGCGCCAGCCGCCGCGGGTGGCCTTGGCGTGCTTGTCCGCGAGGAGGCGGATGATCTCCTCGCCGACGGGCCGGTCGCGGGCGGCGTCGCGGCGGACGCACTCGTCGACGGGTACGTCGGTGAAGTCGTGGACGACGAAGGTGGCGGCCCGGCCGGCGACGGCGGCCTTGAGCCGCTTGGGGATGTGCGGGGTCAGGTGGGTGTTGTCGACGACGACGTCGAAGCCGTCGTCCACGGCCGCGCGGACGGCGGCGTCCTGGATGCCCAGCACGGTCTGCTCGTGCGTGTGGGAGCGCCGGTCGGTCGCGGGGAGGTCGAGCATGGAGCGCAGGTCGTCGAGGTTGACGCGGCGGATGCGTCCCTCGGCGGCGGCCTGGAGGGCGCGGGCGGCCGTCGTCTTCCCGGAGGCCGGGAGGCCGGTCATGACGTGGACGACAGGCACGGTCAGTTCTCCTCGTCGTGCGTGAAGGGGTCGGTGGCCTCGGGGCGTATCTGACGCCACACGAGGAGGTCGGTGGGGCGCCCGTCGAGGCGCAGGAAGAGGGCGGCTCGCACCCCCCGGTCGGTCACCTCGGCGGCGGCGCGGGCGAAGGCGGCCCGGTCGCCGGCGAGGTGCGCCAGGCGAGTGTAGGCCTCGTCGACGGCGCGCTCGCGCCGGTCGGCGGCCTCTTCGAGGCCCGCGACGACCTCGCGCACCCAGGCGTCGAACTCGTCGGGGACCTGTTCGAGGAGGGCGTCGAGGGGCTTGCCCCCGGAGGCCTCCACCTCGGCGACGGAGCAGCCGATGCCCTTGGCCAGCAGGGCCGCGGGCACGGCGGCGAAGCGCTGGATGCCGTGGCCGCGCCAGATGTCGCGTTCGGTGACGCCGGTGAGCACCTTGTGGAGGCGTACGTACTCGGTGAGCTTGGCCTTGGCGCGCAGGCCGGAGGCGAAGCGCAGCACGAAGCCCTCGGCGTCGGTGCCGGTGGCGGGGAGACCGCCGGGCAGGGTGTTGGCCTCGGTGTGGGCGGTGAGCTCGGCGAGGGTCATGGCGGGCCAGGTGCGGACGACCGAGCCGACGGTCCGCCAGGAGTCGGCGGCCGCGGCGAGCGGGACCTCCGTGCCGTCGCGGTCGAAGGCGGCCAGGAGGACCAGGTCGCGCCGGTCGCCGTAGTTCACGACGATGCGGTTGTGCGGGTAGAGGATCTCGGCGAGGTACGTGACGCCCGGGGTCAGGCCCGAGGTGTCGGCGGCGTCCAGCCGGCGCTGGGCCCAGGTGGCCTGGGCGCTGGTGAAGGAGCCCTTGGAGGCGGCGTGCCAGCGGTCCCCGTAGTGGAAGATCACGCCGAGGCTGCCGTCGACCTTGTCGTAGACCTCGAAGGGCTCGTCGGGCAGCGGCGGCGCGTAGGGGCGGCCGCCGGCGTGTTCGGACAGGTTGAAGAACTTGGGGAGGGGGAGGGCGACGATCCGTCCGGTGGCGTCGTCGGCGACGAGGCCGCGGCAGCGTGTGGTCGCCCGGTTCCAGTGCTGGGCGTACTGGCACGCGCGCGTGTACGTGTAGATCGACAGCGGCAGCTCGGGGTGCCGCTTGCGTGTGACATGCCCCTCGTCGAGTGCGGTGGCGAGCTCGTCGGACGGCATCAGGTCGTGCAGAGTCAGGGTCGCCTGGCTCATGGGGTCCCTCCCGGTTGTTCGGTGATCCATTCTCGGCCGGGACTGCCGGGGAGGACAGCGAATATCGGGCGGCGTGGGGCCTTCGGAGGCCCGTTCCGGAGCCGGCGGCCGGGCTCCCGAGCCCGGCCGTGTCGGTGGTGCCCCGTAGACTCGCCGTCGCCCGTCGGTGACGGAACCGGCGCAGTCGAAGGAAGCGAGCCCCATGAACCACGCGGACGGCACGGCACCGATCTACGCCGAGCTCATACGGGAGCGGGGGGATGTTCCGGGTGACGTCCGCCAGGTCGCCGAGGAGGTTCTGCGGGACCTGAGCCGGGTCATCCAGATGCCGCCGCAGGGGGTTCCGGGGCCGCAGGCGCCGGTCGCCCACGCGGGCGTCGGCGCGCAGGTCGCCGTCGCGGGCCACCAGGGCGGCATGGGCGTCCCGAACGGCATGGGGCAGAACGGCATGGTCCAGGGCGGCATGGTCCAGGGCGGTCTCGGCCCGAACGGCATGGGGCAGGGCGCCGCGGTGATGGCCCACCCCCAGCCGGGCGCCGCCGTCATGCCGCACCGTCCCCAGCTGTAGTCGGCCCTCGTTGTCGGTGCCGTACGCGATGCTGTCCGCGCAATGGCCCGTGCCGCGCGTCGGGGCGGGCCGCGTACGGTGATCAGGGGATGACGACATGGCCGAGGTTCTGCTGTTCCACCACTCGCTCGGACTGACCGAAGGGGTCGCCGCGTTCGCCGGCGAGCTGCGGCGGTCGGGGCACACGGTGCACACCCCCGACCTGTACGAGGGGCACACGTTCACGGACCTGCAGGCCGGTGTCGGGTACGCCGGGGAGGTCGGCTTCGACGCGCTCCTGGAGCGTGGCGTGCGGGCCGCCGACGGGCTGCCGGAGGAGATCGTGTACGCCGGGTTCTCGCTCGGCGTGCTCCCCGCGCAGAAGCTGGCGCAGACCCGGGCCGGGGCGCTCGGTGCCGTACTGCTGAGCGCCTGCGTGCCCGTGGACTCCTTCGGCACGGCCTGGCCGGCCGGCGTGCCCGCGCAGGTGCACGGCATGGACGCCGACCCGTTCTTCGTCGACGACGGGGACGTCGACGCGGCGCGGTCGCTCGTGGCGGACTCCGAGGACCGTCGGCTGTTCCTGTATCCGGGGACCTCGCACCTGTTCGCGGAGCGCGGCGCGCCGTCCTACGTGCCGGAGGCGGCCGCCCTGTGCGTCGAGCGCGTGCTGTGCTTCCTGGACGGCCTCGGGCGCTGAGCCGGCTCCGCCGCGCGGGCTCCGGGTCGACCGATCGGTGGACCCGCGGGTCGTCCGTCCCGCCGCGGGTCGGGGGCCGGGCGGCGGACCGTGCCGGGCGGGGCGCGGGCGGAGGATCGGGACGGGGCGCGGACCCGTCCGGGCCGTGTGGTCCCCCGTAGCGAGGAGTCCGTCATGACAGCGTTCCGCCGTTCGCCCCGTTCCGTCCGGGCGCTCGTGCCCGCGGCGGTGGCCGTCGCCCTCCTCGCGGGGTGCGCGCAGGGGGCCGAAGGGGCGGCCTCCGCCGCGGACTCGACGCCGCGCGCCGGGGACTCCTCCACGGCCGCGCCGCCGTCCCCCGGGGCGGCTTCGCCGGGCGGGTCCGTCACCGTGACCCCGGCGCCGACGGGCTCGGCGGGTGCGCCGGCCCCGGGCACCCTCCTGGTCGGCGACTTCGGTTCCGACACCGTCACCTTCGTCGACCCGGCGCGCGGGGCGACGGGCTCCGTGAAGGTCGGCACCGCTCCGTACGGGCTGGTCGTCGGCGGGGACGGGCGCGCGTGGGTGGCGACCGCCGAGGGGGTGGCGGTCGTGGACACGGCGACCAGGGAGCGCCTCGCGCTCGTCCCGTACCGGACGGACACCGGGCCGGTGACGACGGGCGAGTACCGGGGCGGGGGCATGGGCATCGCGCTCTCGCCGGACGGGCGCCGGGTGTACGTGGGGGTCAACGTGCCCGGCGGCAACGGCACCCTGGAGGTCGTCGACACGGCGGCCCTGCGGGTCACGGACGCGGTCGAGGTGGGCCGGCGCCCCTTCGACGTGGACGTGTCGCGGGACGGCTCCGAGGTGTACGCGACGAACCACGACTCCTTCGACGTCACGGTCGTCGCCGCGGACACCCTGCGGACGCGGCGCGTGGAGGTCGCCCCGTACGGCACGGAGGGCGGCCTCGGTTCCTGGCTCAAGCCCCACTACACGGCCGTCCGCCCCTCGGACGGCAAGCTGCTGCTCCCGTTCGAGGGCGAGCGGCTCGCGGTGGTCGACCCGCGGACCGGCCGGACGACGATCGAGCCGATGACCGCGAACACCCACCAGCACGGCGCCACCGTCACCGCCGACGGCACCCTGTTCACGGTCGGCACCGGCCCGATCGACCCCGCCGTGGACCGCGGCCCCTCCCTCACCGTCCGCACCCCCGCCGGAGCCGAGTGGGTCTACCCCCTGGAAGGGCCGCACGAGAGCGTGGCCGTCTCCCGCGACGGGCGGACCGCGTACGTGACCGGCGGATTCACCCGTGACGGCTACTGGGACGGCCTGAGCGTCGTCGACCTCGCCTCGGGCGACACCCAGCGCCTCGCCGCGGGGTCGCGCCCCCTGGGGATCGCCGTCCTCTGACCCCGCCCGAGGAGCGATACGACAGCAATGGGGATAGAAAGGGTGAACCACGGATAGTCAGCGAAACATCGCCGAATCGGCTTGTTCAGCCACAGGCGAGGGCGTATTGCACGCCCGTACGGAAGGGCGGACAGCGTGACTCGACCGAGGATTCTCGTGGTGGGCGCGGGATTCGCCGGAGTGGGCTGTGTGCGGAGGCTCGAACGGCGGCTCACGGAGCGGGAGGCGTTGATCACGCTCCTTTCGCCGTTCTCGTACCAGCTGTACCTGCCGCTGCTCCCCCAGGTGGCGGCGGGGGTGCTGACCCCGCAGTCGGTCGCCCTGTCGCTGCGACGCAGCCAGCGGCACCGCACCCGGATCGTCCCCGGCGGTGTGGTGGGGATCGACACGGCGGCGAAGGTCTGCGTGGTGCGCACGATCTCCGGCGAGTACGTGACCGAGCCCTACGACCACCTCGTCCTCGCGCCCGGCAGCGTGACCCGCAGCTTCGACATCCCCGGGCTCGCCGAGCACGCGCGGGGCATGAAGACGCTGGCGGAGGCCGTCTACATCCGCGACCACGTCATCGCCCAGCTGGACCTGGCCGACGCGAGCAACGACGACGAGGAGCGGGCCGCGCGCCTGCGGTTCGTGGTGGTCGGCGGCGGCTACGCGGGCACGGAGACGGCGGCCTGCCTCCAGCTGCTCACCCGCAACGCGGTCAAGCGGTATCCGCGCCTCGACCCGAACCTCATCAAGTGGCACCTGGTCGACATCGCGCCGAAGCTGATGCCGGAGCTGGGCGAGAAGCTCGGCTCGGCGGCGATGGACATCCTGACCAAGCGCGGCATCGAGGTCTCGCTCGGCGTCTCGGTGGCCTCGGTCGACGAGGAGGCGGTGACGCTCACCGACGGGCGGGTGCTGCCGAGCCGCACGCTGATCTGGACGGCCGGCGTCGCCGCGAGTCCGCTGATCGGCACCCTCGGCGCGGAGACCCTCCGCGGCCGGCTCGTCGTCTCGGCCGAGATGGACGTGCCGGGCCTCGAAGGCGTGTGGGCCCTCGGCGACGCGGCGGCGGTGCCCGACCTCGCCAAGGGCGACGAGGGAGCGATCTGCCCGCCGACCGCGCAGCACGCGATGCGGCAGGGCAAGGCCGTCGCCGACAACCTGGTCGCCAGGCTGCGCGGTGAGCCCACCCACCCGTACGTCCACAAGGACCTGGGGCTCGTGGTGGACCTCGGCGGCATGGACGGCGTCTCGAAGCCGCTCGGCGTCGAACTGCACGGCATGCCGGCGCAGGCCGTGGCCCGGGCCTACCACTGGGCCGCGCTGCGGACCAACGTGGCCAAGACCCGGGTGATGACGAACTGGCTGCTCAACGCCGCTGCGGGCGACGACTACGTGCGGACCGGGTTCCTGGCGGCGAAGTCGGGGACGCTGCGGGACTTCGAGTACACCGACGCCTATCTGACGCCGGAGCAGGTCCGCGACCACACGGCCTCGTTCCGCGGGGCGATCGGAGCCGGCGGGAACTGACGGGCCGGCCCGCGGCACCCGGGCTTCGGCACCCTGCACCCGGCCCGGTACACCCGGCACCCGGCACCCGGCACCCGGCACCGGATTCGCGCGCGAGACCGCCGTCAGCGCGCGAGTTCGGGGGTCGGTCCCATGACCACGACGGGCTCCCTGGCCGGGTCGAGGGCGCGCAGGAGTGCGCGGAGCGCCTCGCGTTCCAGGGTCACGCAGGCCTGGGTGGGCCCGCCGTGGTCGACGTGGATCCAGACCCCGCCGCCCTTCTCGGCGCCGAGCGGGCGCTCCTTGTCGAGCGGGGTCCGGCCGGGGACCCGGTTGTAGTCGATGGCGACGACGTGGTCGAAGGAGCCTTCGAGGGGCTCGCCGGAGAAGCCCGTACCGCTGATCGCGAACTCCGCGTCCTGGTCGTACGGGAGGCGGGAGCCGGGGTCGGGCAGCCGGCCGCCCGCGTCGCCGAGCCGGAACACGCCGATCGGCGTGCGCAGGTCTCCCGCGACGTGGTCGGAGGTCCAGCCCTGCAACGCGTTGTGCGCGGGCCACGGCCCTGCTTCCTCGGTCCAGCGGCCGGCCCGGTCCCGTGCGTACAGCGTCGCGGTGGCCGTGCTGGAGTCCGGGCCCGCGCCGGTGACGACGAGCGCCTGGGACGTGCCGTCCGGGACGGAGGCGTGGGTGGCGGGGCCGATGCCGGGGATGCGGGGGACGGGCGCGGACGCGAGGCTGTTGGCGGCGGTGTCCGGCGGGGCCGCCTGGGGACGGGCGTCACCCGCGGCGGGCTCGCTCGCGGGGGTCCGCGCGGCGGCGGGGTTCGTGGGTGCGGTACTCGCGCAGCCGCTGAGCAGCAGGGCCGCGCACAGTGTGCCGGCGCCCAGCAGCGCGGGGGCGCCCTTGCGTACGGACATGGGACGGCATCCTCCTGGCCGGGGGCAATGCAGCGATGCGTACCCGTTCGGCGGTCCGCCGTCGCGCCGGATCCGCGCCCTCACCCGTACGGACGCCTCCGGCACGGCCGGCAGACCACTCTCTTCGGATTGGCCCCCGCGTCCGCGGACCGGGCCTGCCTAGGGTGGGGCCATGCATCCCACGCTCGCCGCCGACCTCGCCCGGCTTCCCGAACTCCTGCAGTCCGCCCGCGACTTCGCGGCCCGTGAGCTGTCCGCGGTCGGTGAGCGGCCGGTCGCCGCCGCGGCGAAGGCGCCCGCCCCCGACGGGCTGCCGTCGGCGGGCGTGGGCGCGCAGGGCGCGCTGGAGCGGTTCGCGCGGCGCTGGGAGCCCGGGTTCTCCGGTTCGGCGGGGCCCCGCTATCTGGGGTTCGTGACGGGCGGTGCCACTCCGGCGGCGCTCGCCGGCGACTGGCTGACCGGCGCGTACGACCAGAACGGATCCAGCGGTGGCGGGTCGACCGCCGACGCCCTGGAGCGCGAGACGGTGGGATGGCTGCGGGAGCTGTTCGGGCTGAGCGAGGCGCACCGGGGCGCGTTCGTCAGCGGGGCGACGATGTCGAACACCGTGGGTCTCGCCGTGGCCCGGGAGTGGCTGGGCGAGCGCCGGGGCGTCTCGGTGGCCAGGGAGGGCGCGGCCGCGCTCGGTCCGGTGCACGTGCTGTCCGGCAGTCCGCACTCCAGCGTCACGAAGGCGCTGTCCGTCCTGGGGGTCGGCCGCGACCGGCTGCGGCCGGTGCCGCTGCTCGGCGGGGCGCGCGAGGCGGTGGACGTGGCGCGGCTGGCCGAGGCGCTGGAGTCGCTGGACGGGGAGCCGGCCGTGGTGGTCGCCAACGCCGGGACGGTGAACACGGTCGACTTCGACGACCTGCGGGCGATCGCCGACCTGAAGGAGCGGTACGACTTCTGGCTGCACGTGGACGCCGCGTTCGGCGCGTTCGCGGCCCTCTCCCCCGCGCACGCCCGGCTCGTCGACGGGCTCGACGCCGCCGACTCGATCTGCGTGGACCTGCACAAGTGGCTGAACGTGCCCTACGACGCGGCCGTGCAGTTCACCCGCCGCCAGGACCTCCAGGTGCGGGTCTTCCACAACGAGTCGCCGTATCTCGGCCTCCCGACCGGCACCCCCGACTTCCTGCACCTGACCCCGGAGAACTCCCGGCGGCTGCGCGCGCTGGCGACCTGGTTCTCGCTGACGGCGTACGGGCGCGAAGGGCATGCCGAGATCGTCGAGCGCTGTGTCGCCCTGGCCCGGCGGCTGGGCGAGGGGATCGCCGCCGTCCCCGGGCTCCGGCTGCTCGCGCCGGTGCACCTGAACGTCGTCTGCTTCACCCTCGCCGACGGGCCGACGGCCGAGCGGCTGGCCGCCCTGGCCGGGGCGGTCGCCGATTCCGGCGAGGCGTTCCTCACCCCGACCGTCCTGCACGGGACGCCCGCGCTGCGGGCCGCGTTCAGCAGCTGGCGCACGACGGAGGCGGACACGGACCGGGTGCGGGAGGCGCTGGCGCGGGCGGTCCGTGGGCTGCCCGGCGGTGCGGGGTGCGAGCGTCGGTCGGCGGGATCCGGGGGCGGGCCCGAAAGAGGTTGACCCGACCGCCGGGGGCGCGGTTTGCTGCCGCGATGAGCGATCTTCGTATCGAGCGGGCGCGGACTCCTGAGCAGCTCGCCGACTGGCGGGCCGTGCACAACACGATCATCCCGACGGCGGTGCTCTCCGCCGACGAGGTGCGGGAGCGGGCCGGCCGCAACCGGCTGGACGTCGCCTATCTCGGGGACGTGGCGGTGGGCTGCTCGACGGTGCGTCCGCCGGACGGGGAGACCCCCGCGGCGACCGTCATCGCCCGGACGCTGCCGGGGTTCCGGGGCCGCGGCTTCGGCACGGCGCTGTACGAGCGGGGGCTCGCGCACGCCCGGACGCTGAGCGACGAGGGGGTGGAGACGGTGGTCCTGGCCTCGAACGAGGAGGGGCTGCGGTTCGCCCTGGCGCGCGGTTTCGTGGAGGTGGAGCGGTACCTCCTGCCGGGCGACACGATTCCGTTCGTCGCCCTGCGACTGGCCTGACCCGCCAAGAGATCTGACGATTCGTCAGCTCCTTGTGTCACGGGTCTGGGAACCTTCGGGGCCCGGCGCTACCCTCCGCGCATGATTCGGACGGTGGTGTGGGGTACCGGAAATGTCGGGCGCGCGGCCATTCGGGCCGTGGACGCCCATCCAGGGCTCGAACTCGCGGCCGTGCTGGTGTCCGACCCGGCGAAGGTCGGCCGCGACGCGGGCCTGCTCGCGGGGCTCGGGCGCGAACTCGGCGTGCCTGCGGGCGACGACGTGGGGGCCGTGCTCGACGGGCGGCCGGGGGCGGTGGTGTACGCGGCCTCCGGCGACACCCGGCCCGACGGGGCGCTCGCCGACGTGGCCCGGGCGGTGGCGGCCGGCGCGGTGGTGGTGACACCCGCGCTGTATCCGCTGTACGACCAGCGCAACGCGCCGCCGGAGTTCCGCGATCCGGTGCTCGCGGCGGTCGCCGAGGGAGGCGGATCGCTCTTCGTGTCGGGCGTGGACCCGGGCTGGGGCAACGACGTGCTGCCGCTCCTCGTCAGCGGTCTCGCCGCCACCGTGGACGTGATCCGGTGCCAGGAGATCTTCGACTACTCGACGTACGAGCAGGAGGAGTCGGTCAGGGAACTGGTGGGCATGGGCAAGCCCCTGGAGTACGAGCCGCCGATGCTGTGGCCCTCGGTGCCGACGATGATCTGGGGCGGCCAGATCCGGCTCATGGCCCGCGCCCTGGGCGCCGAGCTCGACGAGATCCGCGAGACGATGGAGCGCCGCCCCCTGGAGTCCACGGTCAAGACGCGGACGATGGGCGTCTTCGAGGCCGGGACGCAGGGCGCGATCCGCTTCGAGGTGCAGGGCGTCGTCGGCGGGGAGCCCCGCATCGTGATCGAGCACGTCACCCGCATCCACCCCTCCTGCGCGCCGGACTGGCCGGTGCCGCCGGACGGGGCCGGCGCCCACCGGGTGATCGTGGAGGGAAGTCCCCGGATCGAGGTGACCGTGGCGGCCACCGACGAGGGCGAGAACCGGTCGGCGGGCGGCAACGCCACGGCCGTGGGCCGGCTGGTCGGGGCGATCGACTGGCTGGTGGCGGCGGAACCGGGACTGTACGACGCGCTGGACGTACCGCTGCGGCCGGCGGTCGGGAAGCTGGGAAGGAGACCACGGTGATCATCGACATCCCCGAGGGCCAGGAGCCCATCGGGTACGTGTGGGGCGACATGGTTCCGGAGATCGGGACGGCGGCGGCGAACTTCTCGCTGTCGGTGTACGCCCACACGACCCTGGGACTGCGCGAGTTCGAGGCGGCGCGGCTGCGCATCGCGCAGATCAACGGGTGCGGGTTCTGCCTGGACTGGCGCACCGACCGGGACGGCGTGAAGGTCGAGGAGGGCTTCGACGAGGTCGTCGCGGCCTGGCGGACGACGGAGGTCTCGGAGTCCTTCGACGAGCGGACCCGGCTCGCGGCGGAGTACGCGGAGCGGTACGCGCTGGACCACCACGGTCTCGACGAGGAGTTCTGGGCGCGCATGACGGCCCGGTACAGCCAGGCCGAGATCGTGGAGCTGACCATGAGCCTGGGCTCGTGGCTGGCCTTCGGGCGGCTCAACCGGGTACTCGGGCTCGACACGGTGTGCGTGCTGCCGACGGGCTGAGCCCCGCGCACGAAGGGCCGGCCGGTTCTCGCACCGGTCGGCCCTTCGGCGTGCGGGGCGCCCGCGCGGGCGGGAGCTCGGCGGGCAGGGCGCTCGCGCGGGCGGGACCTCGGTCGGCCGAGACCTCGGTCGGCCGGGCGCTCGCGCGGGCGGGTCCGCTCAGAAGTCCTCGGCGATGATGCGCTCGATGTTGCGCTCGGCGAGGGCCGTGATGGTGACGAACGGGTTGACGCTGGTGTTGCCCGGGATGAGGGAGCCGTCGATGGCGTAGAGGCCGGAGTAGCCGCGGAGGCGGCCGTAGTTGTCGGTGGCGCTGCCGAGGACCGCGCCGCCGAGCGGGTGGTAGGTGAGGTGGTCGCCCCAGATCTTGTACGCCCCGAAGAGGTCGGTGCGGTAGATCGTGCCCTCCTTGCTGTTGATCTTGTCGAAGATGGACTTGGCCATGTCGATGGACGTCTGCTTCCAGGCCCGGTCCCAGCTGAGGTCGACCTTGCCGGTGGCCGGGTTCCAGGAGAACTCGGCGCGGCGCGGGGTGCGGGTGATGGAGAGGTAGAAGGAGGCGTAGGTCTCGATGCCGGTGGGCAGCGGGGCGACCTCGGCGAACGCGCCGCCGGCGTCCCAGTTGTCGATGCCCGCGGTGGGCATGGAGGACTGGAGCTTCCCGGTGGGGTCCCACATGTGGTTGGCGCGGCCGCACATGACGTTGCCGTTGTCGCCCCAGCCCTTGCCGATGTGCTCGTTGAGCGACGGCAGGGCGCCGGTCGCCTTGAGGCGGGTGAGGAGCTTGCTGGTGCCGACGCTGCCGGCGGCGAAGAAGACCCGGTCGGCGCGGACGGTCTTGGTGACGAGGGTGGCGCCGGTGGTGTCGATCTGGTCGATGACGACCGTGTACCCCCCGGCGGCCGCCGGGCTGACGGAGGTCACCCGGTGGAGCGGGGAGACGCTCACCCGGCCGGTCGCGGCGGCCTGGGCGAGGTACGTCTTCTGGAGGCTCTTCTTGCCGACGTTGTTGCCGTAGATGACCTCGCCCGCCAGGGCGGACTTCTGGACGGAGCCGGCGGCCTCCTGCTTCATGTAGTCCCAGTCGTAGACGTTGGGCACGAAGACGAAGGGGAAGCCGGAGCGCTGGGCGTGCTTGCGGCCGACGCGGGCGTACTGGTAGCAGTCCGCGTTCTCCCACCAGTTCACGTCCACCGAGGTGACGCCGAGGCCCGCGTTGGCGCGCGGGTAGTAGGTGGCGTACATCTCGGCCGGGTCGACGGTCGGGAGGATCGCGGGGAAGCGCTCCCGTAGCGGGGTGACGGCCATGCCGCCGTTGACGAGGGACCCTCCGCCGACGCCGCGCCCCTGGTAGACGGTGATCCCGGCGAAGTCCTCGGCGTCGAGGATGCCGGTGTGCACGGGCACGTCCTTGTCGAGCGGGAAGCCGAGGAACTGGCTCAGCGGCTGCTTGGTGCGGGTGCGCAGCCAGAACGAGCGGTAGTCGGGGGTGGTGGTGTTGGCGAAGATCTTGCCGTCGGGCCCCGGGGTGTCCCAGGCCATGCCCATCTCGATCATGTGGACGTCCACGCCCGCGCGGGCGAGCCGGAGGGCGGCGACGGAGCCGCCGTAGCCGGTGCCGATGACGAGGGCGCGCACCTGGGAGCCGTCGGTGATGGGGGTGCAGTTCAGGCCGGGGACCTCGGCGCGGGCGGGGGTCGCGATCGTGCCGGCGAGGGCGGCGGCGCCGAGAACAGAACCTGTTCCCGCGAGGAATCCGCGGCGGCTGACTCGGCGACTTCCCTGGACGGACAGGGGGTGTTCACTCATGTGATCTTCCTCACTCGCGAGTGAATGGGAACACGTTCTACGACTGGCCGTCGAGGAAGTCACGAGAAACTGCCGGGTAACTTCAGTCCGGACAGGCCCTCTTGATCGCCTCTGCTATGTACGCGGCGTGGGCCCGAGCCTCCGGCAGCAGCTCCTCCCAGTCCCCGTACTCCCCCGCCAGGTACTGGTCCCGTGCCGCGGCCAGCACCGGCCGGTGTTCCTCGGGCAGTTCGCCGAGCACCCACGCCGCCGCCCCGTCCTTCGAACGGATCCGGCCGGTGCGCAGGGTGGTGAGGATCCGGGCCAGGGTCAGCAGCACGTTGCGGGTGTCGCCGGCTAGGTCGGCGAGCAGTTCGGGCACGCCCGCGACGATCGCGGCCCGCAGATCGGCCTCGGGCACCGGCTCGAAGAGCACGGACGGAAGGGGGCCGTGGAGGGAGAGGTCCCCGGCGCGGGCCATGGTGAGGAGCGGGGCGAGGTCGGGGCAGGGCGCGGGTGCGGGTGTGGCGCCGCGCTCGAAGTCGTCGCGGAGCCATTCCCCGTACAGGTACTCGCAGACCGGCAGGTAGCGCCAGGGACGTACGTCGGCATGGACGACCAGACTCAGTTCGACGGGCCGCGCGGGACCCTCGTACGCCCGCCGGCCCGAGACGGCGAGCAGGGCGTCCGTGAGGGCGCGGCGCTCCCGCTCGGTGGTGCGCCGGGTGAGGGCGACGAGGACGTCCACGTCGCTGGTGGGGCGCAGCCCCCCGAGGACGGCGGAGCCGTGGAGACAGGCGGCGAGGACGGCGTCCTCGCCGAGGGTCTCGCGGACGACGCGCACGACCCGGCGTGCGGCCTCGTGGCCGGTGCTTTCGCGGGCGGTGCCGTCGGGGGCGGGTGCGGGCATGCGGAGGCTCCTGGCGGGTGACGGGCGCGGGGCCCGTCACCGTACCGGAGGAGCGGCGGAGCGGGTGGTCAGGCCAGGGACGGTCCCGGAGCGCCGGTGAGGCGCTCGGGCGTGAGGAGTTCCGCGAGCCGGTGGGCGGGCAGCAGACCCTTCTCCAGGGTGAGTTCGACGACTCCGCGGCCGGTGGCGAGCGCCTCCTGGGCGATGGCGGTCGCCGCGGTGTACCCGAGGTGCGGGTTGAGGGCGGTGGCGAGGCCGATGGAGTTCTCCACGGCGGCGCGGAGCGCCTCGGTGTTGGCGGTGATGCCGGTGACGCAGCGCTCGGCGAGGGTCAGGCAGGCGGCGCGGAGCGAGAGGATGCTCTTGGACAGGGCGTGGAAGATGACCGGCTCGAAGGCGTTGAGCTGGAGCTGTCCGGCCTCGGCGGCCATGGTGATGGTGATGTCGTTGCCGATCACCTCGAAGGCGACCTGGTTGACGACCTCGGGTATCACCGGGTTGACCTTGCCGGGCATGATGCTCGAACCGGCCTGGACGGGCGGCAGGTTGATCTCGTTGAGACCGGCGCGCGGTCCGGAGGAGAGCAGCCGCAGGTCGTTGCAGGTCTTGGAGAGCTTGACCGCGATGCGCTTGAGGACACCGGAGAGCTGGACGAAGGCGCCGCAGTCCTGGGTGGCCTCGATCAGGTTGGCCGAGGTGACGAGCGGCAGCCCGGTCAGCCCGGCGAGGTGGCGGCGGGCGGTCTCCGCGTAGCCGGGGGCGGCGTTGAGGCCGGTTCCGATGGCGGTGGCACCGAGGTTGATCTCGTGGATGAGCTCGATCGCCTCGGCGAGCCGGCCGCGGTCCTCCTCCAGCATCACGGCGTACGTGGAGAACTCCTGGCCCAGCGTCATGGGCACCGCGTCCTGGAGCTGGGTGCGGCCCATCTTGACGACCTCGCGGAACTCCAGGGCCTTGGCGGCGAAGGCGTCCTGGAGGACGGCCATGGCCTTCAGGAGTTCGCGGGCGGCGCCGATCGCGGCGATGCGGATCGCGGTCGGGTAGACGTCGTTGGTGGACTGGCCGAGGTTGACGTCCTCGTTGGGGTGCAGGTGCGCGTAGTCGCCCTTGGCGTGGCCGAGGAGTTCGAGGGCGCGGTTGGCGACGACCTCGTTGGCGTTCATGTTGGTGGAGGTGCCGGCGCCGCCCTGGACGACGTCCACGACGAACTGGTCGTGGAGGCGTCCGGCACGGATCTCCCGGCAGGCACCGGCGATGGCCGCGGCCTTGTCGGCAGGGAGCAGGCCGAGCTCCTCGTTGGCCCGGGCGGCCGCCTCCTTGACGGCGGCCAGCGCCTCGATCAGCAGCGGGTAGACCGAGATCGGAATGCCGGTGATGGCGAAGTTCTCGGTGGCGCGCAGGGTGTGCACGCCCCAGTAGGCGTCGGCCGGGACGTCCCGGTCGCCGAGCAGGTCGTGCTCGCTGCGGACGGGTGCGTCGTGCGGGGCCGGTGCGGGAACCATGAAGGGCGTCCTTGAGGGGTGCGGGCATGCGAACGGGCGGGGCCGCCGGTCCGGACGGCGCCGGAGGGCCCCTCGGTGGGGAAAGTGGGCGCCGGCTCGCGGGCGGGCTGGGGGGCGC
>NZ_JBHJQI010000135.1:0-24726 GCF_042262805.1 Streptomyces sp. NPDC056361 | reverse complement strand
GAGGCCGGCCCGAGTCGGGGAGGCCTCCACCGGGCCGGGCCCCCGCCGGGCCGGGCCCCCGCAGCCGCGCCTCCGCACTCGAACGCCGTACGACCGGCGCGGCCCGGCCCTCGCCCGACCGGGCGGTACGGTGGGAATGTATGACCGGGCCGTGCCTCCGCGCCGGCCCCGACCCCACCCGTACGCACACTCCGGCGACGAGCGGCGAGGCCCCCATGAGCGACCCGAGGACGGCACGCGAGGCGATCGCCCTCGTGGCGGACGACTTCACCGAACTCCCCTACGGGGAGGAGCCCCTGGCCGGTGACGGGCCGATCGACTGGCCCGGCTACTCCGACGCCCACGCCCGCGCCGCCGAACGCACCGGCGAGACCGAGTCGGTGGTCTGCGGCACCGGCACGGTGTGCGGGGTACGGGTGGTGCTGATCTCCTTCGAGTTCCGGTTCCTCGGCGGCTCCCTCGGCGAGCGGACGGGAGCGCGCGCCGCGGCCGCCCACGCGCTGGCCCGCACGCGCCGGCTGCCCGTGGTCGTCCTGCCGGCGACGGGCGGCAGCCGGATGCACGAGGGCATGCGGGCGCTCCTCCAACTCCAGTACCTGGCACGTGAGTCGGCGCTCACCCGGGCCGCCGGGCTGCCGCAGATCGCGGTCCTGCGGAACCCGACGACGGGCGGCGGCTGGGCGACGCTGGGCGCCGGATCCGATGTCGTGCTCGCCCTGCCCGGGGCCCAGGTCGGCTTCGCCGGCTCGCGGGTGCGCCCGCCGGACGCGGACCCCGCCGCGTACACCGCCGAGGCCCAGCTCGCCCACGGCCACGTCGACGCGATCGTGCCGCCCGACGCGCTGCGCGCCGCCCTCGGGCGCTGGCTCGGTCTGCTCACCCGGCCCGCCGAGGGACCGGTCCCGCCGCCGCGCGCGCTCTCCGCCCCGGGCGCCGAGCCCGCCGCGAGCGGCCGGGAGGCCGTGGCGGACGCCCGGCATCCGGACCGGTCCCGGGCCCCCGCGTACCTCGACGCCCACTTCACGCTGCGCGAGGAGATCTCCGGCGACCGCTGCGGCGGCGTCGACCCGGGGATGCGCTGCGGCTTCGGGCAGCTCCCCGACGGCCGTACCGTCGCGTTCGCCGCGCAGTGCGGCACCGCGACCCGCCCGGCCGGCTTCCGTACCGCCGCGCGGCTCGTCCGACTCGCGGACCGGCTGGGGATCCCGGTCCTCACCCTCGTCGACACCCCGGGCGCCGCCAACGACCCGGCGGCGGAGCACGCCGGAGCCGGCCCCGCCATCGCCGACCTGTTCGCCGCCGTCGCCACCGCCCGCGTCCCCCTCACCTCCCTCCTCATCGGCGAGGGCGGCTCCGGCGGCGCCCTCGCCCTCGCCGCCCCCGACAACCTCTGGGCCACCCCCGACAGCTACTTCTCGGTCATCGCCCCCGAACTGGCGGCGTCGATCCTGAAGCGGGCGCCGGAGGAGACCGACGCGACGGCGGACCAACTCCGGCTGCGGCCGCGGGACCTCCTGGACCTGGGGGTCGTCCGCGGCATCGTGAAGCCCTGACGCCGCCCCGCGGAGCACGGCCGCGCCCGCACCCGCGTCCTGCTCGACTTCACCTCCGGGGTCGCCGCCGACACCACCGCCGTCGCCCTCGACGGGCTGCGCACGGCGGGCGTCGAGCTCACCGGCGAGCCGGTGGTCCACGGCTGGTCCGGCGCGGACGCGGACGGCGGCCCCGTGCGTGGCCGGGGCCCGTCGCCGCACGTCAGCGGCCGGAACGGAGTCGCGTACGACCGGGGGATTCGGCATCCTGTCCGGCATGACCGCAGACCCCGTCGACCAGGCTCGACGTCTCGTACACGCCCGCTTCCCCGACGCCCTCGCCGTGATCCTCGCCGGTTCGACGGCCGCGGGCCGGGCCACCGCGGGCAGCGACCTGGACCTCGCGGTCCTGGTGCCGGACGGAGGCGAGTCGTACCGGGAGACGATCCGGTTCGAGGGGAGGGTCGTGGAGTTCTTCGTCCACACCCGGACCGGTCTCGGGGAGCTGTTCGCCGCGGACGTCGCCGCGCGGCGGGCGGTCCTGCAGAGCATGTACGCCGACGGGCTCGTCCTCGTCGACCGGGACGGCGCCGCCTCCTGGGCCCGCGCGCTGGCGGAGGCCGACCTCCGCGAGGGGCCGCGCCCGCTCGCCCCGGAGACCGTCGAGACGAAGCGGTACGGCCTGACGGACGCACTGGACGACCTCGCCGACACGGGCGACCGGGTCGAGCGGCTCGCGGTGGCCGGGTTCGTCCTCGACGGCGCCGCCGACCTGCTGTGCGACCACCGCCGCGGGTGGCTCGGCAGCGGGAAGTGGCTTCCCCGGCGCCTCCTGGCGGCGGACCCCGACCTGGGCGCCGCGCTCCTCGACGGCCATCTGGCGCTGTGCGCCTCCGGCGATCCCGGGCCCCTCGCCGACGCGGCCTCCGCGGTCCTCGGTCTGGTCGGCGGCCCGCTGCGCGAGGGCTACCGGCGCACCTGGCACGGCGTCATCGACTCGGTCGGCGCCCGCTGACGGGGATCTTTCCCGAGCCTTGTCCGGGCCCTGGCCGTCCGCTGTACGGGGCCTAACCCGGGCGCGGCGAGAGTGGCACCACCCGAACGCGTCCACGTCCGGGGGAAGTCCCCTCACGTCAGGAGCTCCGATGAACCGTAGGCCCCGTATCCGCGCCGCCATAGCCGCCGGTGTGGCCGTGACCGCGCTCGGCGCCCTCGCCGCCGGCGTGGGCGTGGCCCAGGCCGGCGAGAAGGACCGCGGCAGGGACGGCGGCGACCGGCAGGGCAGGGTGACCGAGCGGGAGATCGCCGGGCTGTTCGACCGGTGGAACGCGGCGCTGCTGACCGGCGACCCGGAGAAGGTCGCCGGCCTGTACGCCGACGACGCCGTGCTGCTGCCGACCGCGTCGCCCCGGATCCGCACGAACCACGCGGAGATCGCCGACTACTTCGAGCACTTCCTGCAGAAGAAGCCGCGGGGCGAGAAGGTCCGCTCGGTGATCCACGTCCTCGACCGGAACTCGGCGCTCGACGCCGGCGTCTACCGCTTCCACCTCACCGACCCGAAGACGGGTGTCACCAAGGCCGTCGACGCCCGGTACACCTACGAGTACGAGAAGCGGAACGGCACCTGGCTGATCGTCAACCACCACTCCTCGGTGCTGCCTGCCGAGGGCTGATCCGGCGCGGTGCGTCGGCGTCGGTCCGCAGCCCGATCCGCACGCACAGTCCGCCGCCGGGCGCGTCCCGCAGGGCGACCCGGCCGCCGTCGTCCGTCACCAGCTGCTTGACGATGGCGAGGCCGAGGCCCGAGCCGGTACGGCCGGTCAGCCCCTGACCGCGCCAGAACCGGTCGAAGGCGCGGGCCTGTTCGGCGGCGGACATCCCGGGGCCCTGGTCGAGGATGTCGAGGACCGTCTCCTCGGGGCCGCACTGCTCCACCCGTACGGTGATGGTGCCGCGGTCCGGGGAGACCTCCAGGGCGTTGGAGAGCACGTTGTCGAGGACCTGGTCGAGGTTGCCGGGCCCGGCGAGCACCCGGGGCCGGTCGTCGGGGTCCCCGGTGAGGACGATCGTCACGCCGCGCTCGTCGGCGGCCGGGCGCCACACGTTCAGGCGCTCCTCGACCAGTTCGCGCAGCGCCAGCGGTTCGGGCGCGGACACCTTCGCCTCGGCCCTCGCCAGCACCAGCAGGCCGCTGACCAGGCGGCTCATCCGTACGACCTCGGCGGTCGCCTGGTCGACGTCCTCGCGTACGAACTCGTCCTCCACGCCGTCCGCGATGTTGTCGAGCGAGAGCCGCAGGGCGGTCAGCGGGGTGCGCAGCTGGTGCGAGGCGTCCGCGACGAAGATGCGCTGCGACGCGACGAGGGTGTCGAGGCGTTCGGCCCCCTGGTTCAGGGTGCGGGCGAGCGTCCGGGTCTCCTGCGGGCCCGTGACGGGGGACCGGGCGGTGAGGTCGCCGTCGCCGAACCGGCTCGCCATGTCGTTGAGCTGCCGAAGCGGCTTGGTCAGGAGCCGGGCCACGATCGCGCCGAGCCCGGCCGCCACGGCGAGCACGCCGACCGCGAGGATCGCCCGGAAGCCCCAGATCCGCCACAGCCGGTCGGTCAGGTCCTCCGTCTCGTACCGGACGCGGACGGCGCCGACGATCCGCTCGTGCACGGTCCCGTTCCGCGCGTACACGGGCACGGTGACCACCAGTTCCGGTCCCCAGACGAGCCGCGACCCCCAGTCGACGGTGGTGCGGCCGTGCGCGAGCGCGCCGTCGAAGGCCGGGTCGTCCGGATCGTCGGGCAGCGGCAGCGGCGGCATCGCGCTCCTGCCGTCGGCGGCCACCACCTCCACCGTCCCGGGCGTCTCGTCCGCGTACGCCCCCGCCATCCGGGCCAGCGCCTGCCGTGCGGGGGCGTCGCCGTCCCCGAGCAGCAGCGCCATCGTGGTGGCCTCGCGGCGTACGGACTCCTCGGTGTCGCCGCGGAGTTGGGCGGTGAGCGTGAAGGCGACCGGCACGGTGAAGGCGGCGAGCGCCACCGCGACGAGGGCCACGTAGCTGACGATCAGCCGCTTGATCACGTGCGGTCCGTGCCGGGCGCGCCGGACGGGGACGCGCTCCCGGCTCCGTCCCTGCCGTCGGCCGGTTCGTCCTCCACCACGACCAGCCGGAAGCCGACGCCCCGGACGGCCTCGACGACCACCGCGCCGGCGAGTTTGCGCCGCAGCGCGGCCACGTGCACGTCGAGGGTCTTGGTCGGCCCGAACCAGTTGGCGTCCCAGACGGCCTCCATGATCTGCTCACGGGACATCAGCGCGCCGGGTTCCTCGGTGAGGAAGGCCAGGAGGTCGTACTCCTTGGGCGTGAGCGCGACGTCGGCGCCGTCGAGCCGGACCCGGGCCGCCTTGCGGTCGACGGTCAGCCTGGCCCCGTACCGCTGCGGCCCGGAAGGCTGTTCGGCGGGCCGGACCCTGCGCATCACGGCGCGGATCCGGGCGATGACCTCGCGCACCCCGAAGGGCTTGGAGACGTAGTCGTCGGCGCCGATCTCCAGGCCGACCACCCGGTCGGTCTCGTCGCTGCGCGCGCTGATCACGATGATCGGGACGTCCCCGCGGCGCCGCAGCGCCCGGCAGACGTCGAGCCCGTCGGTGTCGGGCAGCCCGAGATCGAGGAGCACGAGGTCGTACGGGGTGGTGACGGCGAGGCCCGCCGTCCCCGTCGTGACCCACTCCACCTCGAACCCGTAGCGCAGGAGCCCGCGTCGCAGGGACTCCGCGACCGGCTCGTCGTCTTCCACCAGCAGTACACGCACGGGCAAACCCTAGTTCGAGTTCCGTACGCCGGTGCACCCCGCCGTCCGGACCCGGACGGCCGCTCAGTAGTAGCGGCGCATGATCTCGTCGGCCCACGCCGGCTGCTCCGTCGGCCCCTGGGGGCCGAACTCCGCCATGTAGGGCTTGATGTCGAGCACCGGAGTGCCGTCGACCGCGTCGAGGCCCCGCACGTGGAGGTCGAGGCCGTCGGTGCGGATCAGGCGGCAGCGCGAGACGCCGATGCGGTTGGGCCGGTTCTTGCCGCGCTGGGCGAAGATCCCCACGAGCGGCCAGTCCTTGTTGCCGCGCGGGTGGCGGGCGCCGGTCTGGACGGCGTCGGGCCGCACCCGGTCGAAGTGGTAGACGACCTCCAGGTGCGAGAAGGCGTCGAGGCCGGCGAGCGCCTCGGGACCGAAGGCCTCCGCGTCCAGCCGCACGACCGACTCGACGTCGCCCCACTCGTCGTCGCGCACCTCGACGCGCCCGCCGACGACACGGCCCACCGGGTACGAGACGACCGGCTCCGTGGTGCGCTTCTCCCGTGCCGTCATGGGCTTCCTCGCTCTTCTCCCACGGGTCCCGCGGGTTGCTCCGGCTGCGCCGCGGCCAGGGGTGCGGCCGCGCCCCCGCACCGTACCCCTTCCGGTGAACGGCCCTCGAAAGTCCGTCAGATGCCGGGCCCGTAACCGGGATCGGGCCGCTGCGGCGGATTCCATCCGGCCGCCAGCCCCCAGAGGCCGAGGCCGACGACCGCCGCGCAGACGAGCGCCGCCTGCCACGGCCGCAGCCACCGGGTGGCCGCCGTGTAGGTCAGCGGCGGTACGACCAGGCCGGCGCACAGGATCAGCGGCAGTTCGACGAGGATCACTCCCCAGTCCCTGGCGTGCGCCTCGAAGCCGCCGTCGATCGTGTACGCGGCCCGGGTCAGCGCGAACGCCCCCACGACCGCGACGCCGGCGACGGCGAGCAGACAGCCGACGGCGCTCTCGGCGCGGCCGTCTCCGTGCTCCTCGGAGCCGTGCTCCTGGTCTTCGCGCACCTCGGCTCCGTACTCCTCGGACCCGTGCTCCTGGTCTCCGTGCCGCTCGGCCCCGGGTGAAGGGTTCTCGCTCATGCCGGTGACGGACGCCGGAGGGTCCCGCCCGGTTCCGCGCCTCCGGGACCTCCGGGGCACGTGGGCCCCGCCGCGCTCGCCGGGCGGGCGGCACCGGGTGACCATGGACGTACGGAATCCGACCGGAGGCCGGGCAGCACCGGGAGGCAGCGATGGCCCACTCCCCCACGGACACCCGCGGCACCACCACCGACGTACTCGTCGTGGGCGCGGGGCCGGTCGGCCTGAGCGCCGCCGCCGAGCTGCGCCGCCGCGGTGTGCGCTGCCGGCTCGTCGACCGGCTGCCGGAGAGGCTGCCGTACGCGAAGGCCGTCGGGATCCAGCCGCGCACGCTGGAGCTCTGGGACCGGATGGGTCTGGTCAGGGACGTCCTGGAGGCCGCCGTTCCGCTGCGCGGCCAGCTGATCTACGCCGACGGACGGGAGCGGGCGAGGATCGAGCTCTCGCTGCCGCCGGAGGTGCCGTACGGATTCGCCGCGCTGCCCCAGTACGAGACCGAGCGGCTCCTGGAGTCGTACGTCGCGGGTCTGGGCACGGCGATCGAGCGCGGCACCGAACTGCTGTCGTTCGCCCAGGACGCGGACGGGGTCACCGCGCGGCTGCGCACCGCCGCGGGTGCCGAGGAGGAGCTGCGGGTGCGCTATCTGATCGGCTGCGACGGCGCGCACAGCGTGGTCCGCAAGACGCTGGGCCTGACCTACGAGGGGTCGGCGTTCCCGGAGACGTACATGCTCGGTGACGTCGAGGCGGACTGGGACCTGCCCCGGGGGTACGGCGTGCGCTCCAGCGGCCCGTCGCCGGACGGCGGCGGCGAGGACCTCCTGGTGTGCATCCCGCTGCCGGGCGCGGGGCGCTACCGCATGTCGATGAAGGCGCCTCCCGCGTCCGCGCCCCCGGAGGGCGCCGGGGACGGTGTCGCGCACGGTCTGGAAGGCGGCACCGGTCCCTCGCTCGCCGACCTCCAGGCCGTCGTCGACCGCCTGGCGCCCCGGCCCGCACGGCTCTCCGCGCTGCGCTGGTCCTCGGTGTTCCGCATCAGCCACCGCATCGTCGACCGCTACGGGGAGGGGCGGGTGTTCGTCGCGGGCGACGCGGCCCACATCCATCCGCCGGTCGGCGCCCAGGGCATGAACACCGGCGTCCAGGACGCCTGCAACCTGGCCTGGAAGCTGGCCCTGGTCCTCCGCGGCGAGGCCGGACCCGCCCTGCTGGACAGCTACGACGCCGAGCGTCGCCCGGTCGGCGAGGAGGTCGTGGGGCGGACCGTCCGCCATGCCGTCCAGGGCATGGAGACCGGCCCCGACCAGGGACGGACCCGGCTGCTCCGCGAGGCCCAGCTGCTCGTCGGCTACCGCGACGGCCCGCTGTCCGGCGCCCCGTACGGGCCGGACGGGGCACCCCAGCCCGGCGACCGCGCCCCGGACTGCGGGGGCCTGACGACACCCGTCGCCGCGTACCCGCTGCGTCTGCTCGACGTCCTGCGCGGCCGGGTGGGACACGTGGTGCTCCTGTACGGGGACGATGCGACCGCGCTGGCCCGGGCGGCCGAGGCGGCCAGGACCGTGAGCGGCCTGCAGCCGGTCGCGGTCCTGGCCCGGGAGGCCGGGGAGGCCGGGGAGGCCCGGGAGGCCCGGGAGGCCGGGGACGGTGCGCCCGCCGGACCTCCCACGGCTTGCTACCGCGACGCCGCCGGGGAGTTCGCACGGCTCTACCTCCCCGACGGCGCGACCGGTCTCGTGGTCCGTCCGGACGGACAGCTCGGCGCCCGGTTCCCGCTCGCCGGGACCGCGGCCGCGCTGTCCGCCTACCTCAGGGGCCTGTCCGTCCCCCGGGGGCTAGGGGACCCAGTGGTTGCCCGAGACGGTGATCATGACCTGGAGCTGGATGCTCGCTGAGAAGTAGCTGCTCGTGTCGATCGGCGTGGCCACCATCTTGTTCCAGAGGGCGTCCAGCCAGGCCTGGCTGCCGGAGTCGGTCATCGCCGCCACCGCGAACGGGGCGAAGAAGGCGGCCTCGCTGCCCGAGGAGATCTGGGTGCCGTTGAGCTTGTAGCCGATGGCGATCTTGTTGGGGTCGCCGCCGGTCTTCGTCTTGATCCAGCCGTTGAGCTTGCGCGCGGCCGCGAGGGACGTGGCGTCCCCGCTGGTCACCGCGTCGTCGGCGATGCGCCACGGGGTGCGGCAGGCGTTCCACCAGTAGGCGCCGTCATTCGGGTCCTCCAGGACCTGGCCCGGGGCCGGCTTGGGCGTGGTGTTGGTGTCGACGACGAAGTCGGGCAGGAGTCCGGTGCCGGAGGCGTAGGTGGACTGGAGCCGGGAGATCTGGGTCTGGTGCGCGGTGCGCACGGCGTCCCAGGTCGTGTCGCCGGAGGCCGTGCGGAAGGCGCGGAAGTGGTCGACCATCCAGTCGGACGTACGGGTGATCCAGTAGTACTGGTCACCGGAGCTGCTCCAGTCACCGAGCTTCAACAGCTTGGTCGTGGGGTTGAGTTCGTCCTTCTTGATCGCGGCGATGTGCTTGAGCGCGAGGTCCTTGTAGTCGTACGTGCCGGTGCTGCCCCACTGCTTGTCGGCGAGGAGCAGGCCGTAGGCCACGTCCATGTCGCCGTCGGTGGCGCCGTCACCGCCGTTGACGCTCTTGCACGCGGTGTCCTGTTCGGCCGCGAGCAGGTTGGGGTTGACCGACGACGGGTGGTCGATCTTCCACTTCACCAGGCCGTCGAAGATCTTCTTGGCGTCCGGGTCGGCGCCCGCCATCGTCGCGGTCACGACCATGCCGTAGCCCTGGGCCTCGGCGACGTACGGGTGGTCGGCGTCGGGCGAGATGATCTGGTACCAGCCGTTGCCGCAGTTCTGCCGGACGAAGGCGGACTTCCACCGGTTGTAGTAGTCGACCACCTTCTGGTCGGTCGTCGCCTGCGCGCCGGAGGGCTTCAGCATGCCCGCGGCGTACGGCTTGAGGTGGCTGCCGAACGGCACGGCCGTCCCGCCTCCTCCCCCGCCGCCGCCGGCCGGCGCGCCGTACACCTCGAACTCCCAGAGGGAGTAGCCGTACGCCGTCCCCCGACCGGTCCCGTACATCCGGACGTACCGGCCGCTGCCGGAGACGGTCAGGTCGTCGGTGGCCCCGTCGCCCGCGCTCGTCGAGTAGACGTCGGTCCAGGTCGTCCCGTCGGCCGAGGTCTGGATGCGGTACGCCTTGCCGTACGCGGCCTCCCAGTTGAGCTTGACCCGCGAGATCGTGTGGTTCGCCCCGAGGTCCACGCGGATCCACTGGGGGTCGACCCCTTCGAGGCTCGCCCAGCGGGTTCCCGTGTTCCCGTCCACCGCCAGTCCGGCCCCGAAGGCCGAGGTCTCGACGGACGAGGCGGTCACGGCCTTCCCGCCCGACACGAGCCCGTCCGCCGCCTCCGCCTGGGGCATGACCGTCAGGGGCAACGCCAGCAGACCCGCGAGTCCGAGAAGCGAGGCGCTTCGTCTCCGCATGACAACTCCCTTTCTCTCTCTGGACAATAGATAGGAAGTATTCCTAACCATTGGCGGACACTAGAGAGCCCCGCAGCCGGGCGCAAGACCCGCGACACGACACCCGGGTAAGGGTTTGGAGAACTCTCGCACCGTCCGGAAGATCGCACGGTTGACCTCAACGACACTCGAGGTTTTACGGTCGCCCCATGACCCGCGGGGCCCGCGGCCCCGCACCCGAAACACCAGAGGGGGACATCTCGTGACGATCCATCAGCTCTCCGACGCCGATCTCGCCCGGCAGCCCGCCGCCTACTGGACCGGCGTCGCCTACGAGGCGCTCATCGCGTTCACCCGGGCCGCGCAGGCCGAGAAGGGCTACACGCAGCCCCAGTTCTGGCTGCTCCGCAACCTGTCGGAGAACGACCTCTCGCCCGACGGCCGGGGCATGACCGTGCCCGAGCTGCGGCAGGCGATGGCCTCCTACCTCCGGGCCGAGGACGACCTGGCCGCGGAGGGCGACGTGCTCGTGGAGCGCGGCTGGCTGACCCGGGACGCCGAGGACCGGCTGTGGCTGACCGAGGACGGGGAGAAGGCCCGCGCCGAGCTCTCGCGCAACGCCCCCGCGATCCGCGCCGCCCTCCACGAGGGCATCGACGACGCCGACTACGCCACCACCCTGAAGGTGCTCCGGCAGTTGATCCTCAACGCGGGCGGGACGGCCCCCTGACGGACCCGGAGGCCTCGGCGACCCGGGACCAGCCGCCGCCGGGCTCCGGGGAGTAGGCGGTGACCGGGGCGGTGCCGGCGACGGCGACGACGGCCGCGCGGTGGGGGTCGGTCCACTCCAGGAGCCGGAGGGCGGGACCACCGGCCTTGAAGAGGGCTTCGTGGCGCACCCACAGGCGGAGGAGGGCCGCGTCCGGGTCCGGCCGGGCCGCGGCGGCCCGGACGTCGGCCTCGGGGAGGAGCCGGCGCAGGACGGACACGGGGCCGGGCCGCCGCGCCGAGGGTTCCACGTCGACGCCGACGGCGCCGGGGCCGACCGCCGCGGCGACGAGGCCGTCGGCATGGCTCACGCTGAGGCCGACCCCGGGGCGGCCGGGCAGGAAGGGGCGGCCGTGCCCGTCCCGTCCGCACGCGGCGCAGGACTGGGCCGGGGCGGACGCGTGCGGAGGCCGGCCGGTGAACCGGGCCACGCAGAGCCGGAGCAGGAGCCGGGCCGCCAGGACGTCGTCACGGCGGGAGGGCAGCCGGATCGGGTCCAATCGCCGCAGTTCCCACGGCGCGAGCAGCCCCTCGTGCAGCTCGGGGTGGGCCAGCACCTCCGCGGTGGTCGCCAGCGCGGCCGACACGGGCCGCCCCTCCCCCGGCGCGGCGGACCCGCTCGTCACCGGCGGGCGCTCATCCGGCCGCCGCCGGGGCCGCGGCCGGTCCGGTGGCGTCCAGGAAGCGCGCCCGCACCCGGTTGAGGGTGCGGAAGTCGTCGATCGTGACCTCCTGGAGGTCGATGGTGCTGCCGGACATGTCCTCGAGCAGGTCGATGAACTCCAGGAAGTCCATGGAGTCGATGAGCCGGGCCTCGATGAGGTCCTCGTCGG
Source organism: Streptomyces sp. NPDC056361 (assembly GCF_042262805.1). Taxonomy (NCBI): domain Bacteria; kingdom Bacillati; phylum Actinomycetota; class Actinomycetes; order Kitasatosporales; family Streptomycetaceae; genus Streptomyces; species Streptomyces sp. NPDC056361. The sequence goes on along the minus strand of NZ_JBHJQI010000135.1, from coordinate 13,208 downwards.
CGTCGATCGGGGCGTCGAGGCCGGGGTTCTTCTCGTGGAGCCAGTCGGAGATGCGTTCCATGGTGCGGGATTGCTCCTGTGTCGTCGTACGGGGCGGTGCGCCGGATCGGGGGCGGGCGGGGTGCGGTGGCCGGGGTCCCCGGTCAGAGCGCGGCGGCGTCGCGGACCCGGTCGAGGGCCCGCTCGGGGGTGCCGTGGGCGAGGACCATGGCATGCACCCAGCGCTCGACGCCGAAGGCGACGCAGGCGCTGTACGCGGGGCCGTGGGAGCCGGCGCGGATGTCGAGGCGCTCGCCGAAGAAGTTGCGGTGGCGGTTGACGGAGGCGATGGCGGTGCCGTCGGGGGCGCTGAACTCGTGCTTGACCGGGTCGAGCGCCATGAGCCGGGCGCGCGAGCCGCCCTTGTCGTAGAAGGGGTCGTCGGCGGTGGCCCGGGTCAGGGAGAGGCCGAGGCGGCCGGCCAGCTCCTGGACGAACTCGGCGCCGCTCTCCAGGTGTGCGACCGCACCCTGCTTGGTGCCGAGGTACAGGACCTCGCGCATGTGGAAGCCCCACAGGCGGCGCAGTCCGTCGTAGTGGGTCTCGTTGCGGAAGCAGCGGCCGGCGGCCGAGAGCCGCAGTCCGGCCTCGCCGACGTCCCGGCCCTCCAGGGAGAGGAGGAGTCCGTAGCAGGTGGCGGACGGCAGGAGGTACCCGGTCGGACGGAGCGGCAGCGCGCCCGGCTCCTCGCCGGCCGCGAGGCCGTCGAGCGCCTCGGGGGTGAACCGTCCCGCGGAGACGCCCAGGTGGGGGAAGTTCCGGAAGAAGTCGAGGCGCGCGAGGCTCTCGACGGAGAGCAGCGGCGGCCCCGTCACCTCGGGGGCGGAGAGGCGCCCGGCCAGTCCGGTCAGCAGGCCGTCGAGGCCGCGCAGCAGGGCCGTGTGGACCGGGTCCAGCGTGATCAGGCCCGCACCGGGGTTCCTCAGGCCGCCGTCGGGCAGGGCCGTGGTGCCGGGTGTGCTCATGGAAACAGCTCCCTCAGGGCGTGGACGAACAGTCGGGGGCTCCGGAAGCCGGAAGGGTGCCGGACGGGCCGGCGTCGGCCGGACCGGCGCACGGACGCGCGCCGCGGCACGGGTGGCTGATGACCCATCAGGTCATGGTCCGCACACAGGACCCTAGGCCAGCCGTCGGCGAGTTGTCTAGACCAAAGTCGGCCCACTCGGAACCGGCCTGACACCCCCTCGCCCCTTACTCACGCCGCACGAAAGCGACACAACTCCGCGTGTCGGCGACCCACTTGACAGAACATATGGTCTACACCAATTCTGCTCAACGACATGGCTTCAGCACCCCGCCGCGGCATGGCCTTCCCCTCTCCGCGGCGCCGGCACCGCGCCCGCGCGACCGCCGAACCACCGCCGGAAGCGACCGTCCTCGGCCCTGAATCCCGCCCCGGAGGGACCCCATGACGACACCCGCCGCCGACCGCCGCCCGCGCCGCCCCCACCTCCACCGCGCGGCGTCCGACCGCCCCTACTTCAGCGCCGACGGCGAGGCCTACCTGGCACAGACGACCCTCCGGGAGCTGAAGAAGTCGAGGCCCCTCCGGGTCCTCTCCGAAGAGGACTTCGCGCACTGGCAGACGTACGGATACGTCGTCGTGCGGGAGGCCGTCCCGGCCGAGGCCGCACGGCGACTGCTCGACTTCACCTGGGACTTCCAGGGGCTCGACCCCGAGCGCCCGGACAGCTGGTACGAGGACCGGCCGTTCCGCTCCGCCCTGGACCGGCAGCTCCACGTGTACGGCTTCGTGGAGGCGTACCACCACCAGCTCCTCTGGGACAACCGCCAGGCGCAGCGCGTCTACGACGCCTTCGTCGACGTGTGGGACTGCGAAGAGCTGTGGGTGACCCTGGACCGGCTCAACCTCAACCCGCCCAACGTCCGCAACCGCGACCGCGCCCTCATCGACGCCCGGGAGCGCGGCTTCGACATCGAACTGCACTGGGACATCGACACCACGCTCGGCGTCCCGCCCCAACGGGTGCAGGGCATCATCGCGCTCAACGACACCCGCCCCGAGACGGGCGGCTTCCAGTGCGACCCGGAGCTCTTCCGCCGGTTCGAGGAGTGGAAGCTCGGCCAGCCCGCCGACCGCGACCCCCTCCGCCCCGCCGTGGACCGCGCCGAGTTCCCCGTCGTCCGGCCCGAGCTGCACCCCGGCGACCTGCTGATCTGGAACGGCCTCCTCGCCCACGGCGTCGCGCGCAACGTCTCCGCGGACGGCGTGCGCGCCGTCCAGTACCTGTCGATGATGCCGGCGCTCGAAGAGCACGAGCGGCTGCGGAAGTCCCGGGTCGACTCCTGGCGCCACCTGCGCACCCCGCGCTGGAACCGCACCCTCGTCGGCGACCCGGTCCTCCACGAGTCCAAGCGCTATCCCACCGCCGAACTGACCGGACTGGGCAGCAGACTGCTCGGACTCACGTCGTGGAAGGACGCGGGTCAGGCCGCCGCGGCACCCGCCCGCACCGCAGCCGTCCCCGCCGGCCCCGCCGACCCCGCCGTGGCCTCCGCCGCCTCCGCGCAGAGCGGAGAACCGGCGTGCGCCGCGTCTGCCTGACCCTCCCGACCGACCGCGCGTGCGCGGACACCATCGCGGCCGTCGCCGAGGAAGCCGCCTACGGCGCCTCGCACTTCGGCGTCGAGGTGCGGCTCGTGATCCTGGACTCCTCCGACGCGGCGGTACGCGCCCGGCACCGCGCGGTGGTGCGCGCGCTGCCACCGGCCCCGGGCGTGGTCGTCCACCACCTCGACGAAGACGAGCAGCGCGCCTTCCTCCGCGCGTCGATCGCCGCCTCCGGCGTCGGCGAACCCGAGCGCGTGCTCGGCCTGCTGCTGCCGGACCGGGTGTCCTACGGCGCCTGCACCGACCGCGCGTTCCTCGTGGCGGAGGCCCTCGGGTGCGCGTCGGTGCACCGCCGGGACTCCGACAGCCGCTACCAGTACCTGGACGGGAAGCCGGTCTTCCCCCTGCACCACGAGCTCGCCTCCCTCGGATGCCGGGCCGCCGACGTGGCCGGCCTGGTGACCCGCGGCCGGCTCGACCCCGCGTGCGCGGACCGGCCGGTGGCCATGGTCGGCGGATCGTTCGTCGGCGAGATGTCCGTGGACGTCGAGGAGATCCACCGGCTCGACCCCGCCGTCTACCGCGACGTCATCGGTCTCTCGATCCCCGACGGCACCCCCGAGATCTGGCGCGCGAACCTGATCCAGGAGTCCTTCCGCGGCGCCGGGACCGCCGCGTTCACCGCCGACCGGACCACGCTCACCAGCGTCAGCCCGATGCGGGTCGACATGTGCAACATCGGCTTCGACCGCGAGGTCTACGGCCGGGTCCCGCTCCCCCCGGCGACCGACACCATCGGCAGCGACTACTTCCTCATCCACCTGGTGTACGACGCCCGGCTGCCCGGCATCCTGCACAACCGCCACATCGTCAACTACCACACCGGCGAACGCCGTTCCGACCGAGGATTCCTCGCCTACCAGCTGCGCCTCGCGAAGTTCCTGCTGTCCACCGCGTACTTCAACGCCGTGTACGCCCGGATGGCGGCGGCCGGCGACACGCTGCTCGACGACGCGGGGCACGTCCGCGCCTCCGCCGTCGCCGCGTTCGTCCGGGACAGCACCCGGCTCGACCCCGCCGAGAACGTCGAACGGCTCGACGTGCTCGACCGCTCCTACCGCAAGCTGGGCGGCCGCTACGCCGAGGCCGCGGACGTCTTCGCCGCGCGCGCCGGGCGGCTCCTCGACGAGGCCCGGCAGGACATGGAGGAGTTCGCCCTCCTGATCGACGCCTGGGAACCCCTCGTCCGGGCCACGCACTCCGTGAAAGGCATCGCATGAGCCGCCGCCCGACGACCGTCACCGTGCCGTACGCGGGCGGCGAGGCGCGCCGGGGCCCCGTCACGAGGGGGCAGGCCAACATGATCCGCTGCATCCTGCGCGACGAGCCCGTGCAGATCAACATCCACGACGTCTGGCCGGTGCCGGCGGGGACCCGTACGGACGCGGCGATCGACGCCCTGCGCGCCCTGGTGATACGCCACGAGGCCCTGCGCACCACGTTTCCCGGGCCTCCCGGCGGAGGCGTACCGCACGAGCAAGTTGTGGCGCCCGAGGGGGAGTTCACGCTCACCCTCCTCGACCACGACGAGCTGCCGCCCGACGCGGCGGGCTACGCGGAGTCGCTGGCCCGCGCGGCCCGCACCGACCGCTTCCACCTCGACCGGGACTTCCCCCTGCGGGTGTCCCTGGTGTCCGCGGCCGGGGCGCCGGCCTACGTCGCCCTCGCGGCGAGCCACGCCGTGACCGACGTCGGCGCCCTCGCCGTGCTCCGCGAGGAATGGCTCGCGCTGCTCGCCGGCGCACACCTGCCGGACGTCACGGCCCTCACCCCGCTCGACCTCGCCGCCGAGGAGGCGACCCCGGCCGGAGTGCGCAAGTCCCGCGCTGCGCTCGCCCATTGGGAGCGGATCATCCGCAGCGGGCCCCAGGCGATGTTCGCGGAGCCGGGCGCCGAGGGCACCGACGTGAAGACGCCGTCGGTCGTCCTGCGGTCACGGCGGGGCGCCCGGGCGCTGGCCCGCGTCGCGGAACGCACCGGCGGCCTGCCCGCCACCGTGCTCCTGACGGCCTGGTGCGCGCTCGTCGCCCACCGCGCCGGCCAGACCGCCTGCGTCACCGCCGTGCCGACCTCCAACCGGTACGAACCCCGGCTGGCCCGCTCCGTGAACACGCTCTCGCAGGACGCGCTGCTCTGCCTCGACCTGCGCGTCCCGTCCTTCGACACGCTCCTCGGCAAGGCGTGGGGCGCGGCACTCAACGCCTACCGGCACAGCCGGTTCGACGCGGTGGCCCTGTGGGAGATCATCGGGCGGACCACCTTCGAGCGCGGGAGCGCGTTCGCGCGCGACGTCGTCTTCAACGACGTCAGCACGCTCCCCGCGAGCCTCGCGGCCGCTTCCGCGCCCCCGGTGGACGAACCCGGGCCCGACCTGGAGCTGAGCCGGGGCCCCGACCAGGTCCTGCCGACCCGGCTCCTCACCTTCGTCCACCAGGCCGACCCCCTGCTCCACCTCTCGCTGTGGGCGGACCCCGCGCTGTTCCCCCGCGCCGAGGCCGATGCCTTCCTCACCGGACTCGTACGGCTCCTGGAGGCGGCGGCCGACGCGGACGTGCCGCTCGCCCGGCTCACCGAGGTCACGGGCGTCCACCCCGTCGAGCGCGGCCCCGACTGGAGCGTCGTCGACGGCTCCTGGGTCTCGCCGCCCGCCGTGGCGGACGCCCTGAGCCGCGCCCTCGGCGGCCTGCCCGTCCACGTCGCCGTCGACGTGCCGTCCGGGAAGGGCGACGGAACGGGCCGCACGGGGTACGGCGCCTCGTCCGAGGAGGGCGACGGGCCGGGCCTCACGGCGTACATCGCCGCCGGCGACTCCCCGCCGACCCCGGAGCACGCCCACGCGGCGCTGATGAAGACCCTGCCCGGCCGTCCCGGAGTGCTGGCCCCGCGCCGGTACGTGATCGTCCAGGACCCGCCGGCCGACACCGAACCGAGCAGCGCGTGGCTGCGGCGGCGGACACTCATGGAAGGGACCGGCCGCGACCGGCAGATGTGACATGACGATGGACGACACGACCGTCCGGCGGAAGCCCGACGCCCTCCCCAGCCCCTGGCGGTCCGGCCTGTTCCGCCGCTTCTTCACCGCCCGCAGCACGTCGCTCCTCGCCGACGGCATGCTGATGGTCTCGATCACGACGACCGTGCTGGCCGCCGGGTACGGCGCAGGCGGCGTCGGATACACGCTGGCCGCGTGGATGGCCCCGATCGTGCTGCTGATCCTGTTCGGCGGAGCGCTGGCCGACAAGTTCACCCCCCAGGTGATGATGGTCGGCGCCGACGCGGTGCGGATGGCGACCATGCTCACCCTCGCCGGTCTGCTGGCGGGCGGCGGGATACGGCTCTGGCACGTCATGGCGCTGATGGCGGTCAGCGGCGCCGCCACCGCCATGTTCCAGCCCGGCCTGGCGGCCCTGGTCCCCCAGGTCGCCGAGGACATCCAGCGGGCCAACGCGCTGCTGCGGATCTCCGAGGCGATCTGCACCCTGCTCGGCCCCGGTCTCGCCGGCCTCCTCGCGGCCTACTGGAACGTGGCCGGCTCCTTCCTGGTCATCGCGGCGGCCTACGCGGTCAGCGCCCTCGGCCTGCTGTCGCTGCGCCACCTGAGCGGCGCCGGGGAGAGCGGCGACGACAGCGACGACCCGCTGCTGCGGCGACTGGCCACGGGGTGGCACGAGTTCCGGTCCCGTTCCTGGCTCTGGGGCGTCATCGTCGTCTGGGCCGTCTACGGCCTGTTCGTCTTCGGCCCGTCGGTGCCGCTCGGCGCCGCGCTGCTCACCGAACAGCACGGGGCCGGCGGCTACGGCTGGATCGCGTCCGCCGACGGCGCCGGCACGATCGTCGGCGGCCTGCTCGGCATGCGCGTCCGGCCCGCCAGGCCGCTGGTCGCGGGGGCCTGCGCGATGTTCTTCTTCACCCTCAACCCCCTGGCCCCCGCGCTCGGCTGGTCGTTCACGGTCACCGCGCTCACCGGCGTCGTGGCCGGCTGCGGCTTCGCCTTCTGGGGCGTGATGTGGGCGACCAGCGTGCAGTCCCACATCCCGCTGGCGGTCCTCAGCCGCGTCTCCGCCTACGACATCGCCGGCTCCATCATCGTCATCCCGCTGGGCCGCGTCCTGGCGGGCCCGGCGGCGGATGCCTTCGGAGCCGACCGCGTACTCCTCTTCTCCTCCGTCATGGGCGTCCTCTGCCTCACCGCCATGCTCGCCCTGCCGGCCATCCGCGGCCTGGGCCGGACCCCGGCGGAGAGCGCCGGGGATCCGGCCGAGAAGGCCGCGGGTCGGGAGGAGAGGGGCGCGGGTCCGGAGGAGAAGGCCGCGGACCCGGCGGAGAGGGGCGCGGATCCCTCCGGACCCTGAGGGTGTCCCGTCAGGCGTCCTGGACGCGCCGGAAGGGGCGGTCGGCCTCCAGGGCGAAGGCCACCTCCAGGAGCGTGCGCTCGCTGCCCGGGCGGCCGGAGAACATGACGCCGACGGGCAGCCCGTCCTCCGTCGCGCCGGGCGTGGGCACCGAGATCGACGGCGTGCCGACGATGTTGTCGACGGGGGTGAAGGCGACGTACCTCAGGATCCGTTCGACGAGCTCCGGGTAGGGGACGGCGGGACTGAGGTGCCCGATCGGCGGTGCCGTGTGGGCGAGGACGGGCGAGAGCAGGAGGTCGAAGCCGCGGAACGCCGCCGCGTACGCCTCCTTCGTCCGCCGCAGCCGGCGCAGCACGCCCGGGGTGCCCCGCCAGTTCTCCGCGTACGTCTCGTGGAGGCCCCGGCTCAGGCCGTCCATCCGGCTCCGGTCGAAGTCCGGGCCGAGGGTGCGGCCGGTGAGCCCGATGAGGAACGAGAGAAGCCCCCAGTAGGTGAGGAAGTCGTCGGTGAAGCGGGGGTCGATGACCGGCGCCACCGGTTCCACGGTGTGGCCGAGCCGTTCGAGCGTCGCCACGGTGCCGGTGACGGCCGCCCGGGTGACGGCGTCGGCCCGGACCCCGTTCGGCGAGTCCAGCATGAATCCGACGCGCAGCCGCCGCCCCGAGGGGCCTTCCACCAGGCCGACGGGCGGCAACTTCGGGTTGCGCCAGTAGGTCTCGGCGGCGGCGAGGAAGGCGGCGGAGTCCCGCACGGAACGGCTCACGACGCCGTCGGAGACGATGTCGAGAGGCAGCCGGCGGCTCTGCGCGTTCGCCACCACCCGGCCCCGGGTCGGCTTGAGTCCGACGAGACCGCAGCAGGCGGCGGGAATCCGGATCGATCCCCCGCCGTCGTTGGCGTGGGCGATCGGCACCGCCCCGGCGGCGACGAGCGCCGCGCTCCCGCCCGACGAACCCCCGGCCGAATGGCCCGTGTTCCACGGATTGCGGACCGGCTCGGCACCCTCGTACTCCGTCGACGGACTGAAACCGAACTCGGGCAGCCGGGTCTTGCCCAGCACGGTGACCCCGCTGCTCAGGAACTGCCGGGCGAACGGCGCGTGCCGCCGCGCGTCCCTCGGGGTGAAGGCCGCGCTGCCGTGGCCGGTCGGCAGGCCCCGGTAGTCGGTGTTGTCCTTGACGAAGGTCGGCACTCCGGCGAACGGACCGCCCGCCCCGGCGGACGGCGTCGGTGCCTCGGCGTACGCCTGGACCGCGTGCAGCCGCTCCTCCACCGCCCGCACCCGCTCGGCCGCGTCCCGCGCGACCTCCGCCGCACCGACCTCACCCCGCCGGATCGCCGCCGCGAGACCCACGGCGTCGTGCTCCCCCAGGGCGTCGTCCCGGAACGCGTGCACCGTGGTCCGTTCCTCGAAAGTCGTCACAGCTACCTCAGCCCCCGGCCGTATGGATGGTTGCCCGCCATCATTACGTACCGGCGAGTAACACGCGAGGGGTCGGCTGCCGCGCCTTGAGAAGGCGCGGGCTGGGACGGGGGGCGGGCGGGGGCTGGAACCGGGGATGAGGGGAGTGGCGGGCTGGACCGGGTGCGGACGACGGTGGGTCAGGGAGCCGTACGCACCGGGAAGCTGAAGGCGTGGCCCTGCTCCTTCAGCCACGGCAGCACCTGCCGCAGCGCCGACACGGTCTGGCTGCGGTCGCCGCCGCCGTCGTGGAAGAGGATCGTCGGCCCGTTGGAGAGCTCGCCCTTGACCGTGTTCACGATCGAGGCCGCGCCCGGCTGCTCGAAGTCCTTCGTGTCGACGTTCCAACCGAGCGGCCGCATCCCCGCCGCGGCGGCGATCCGCCGGCTGTCCGGGGTGAACGCGCCGCCCGGGGCGCGGTAGTACTCGACCTTCGCGCCCCCGGCGGCGTCCTCGATCATCTTCTTCGCGTCCAGGATCTGCTGCTTCTGGTACGCGACGGACTTCTTGTCCATCGACGTGTCGTGGGTCATGGTGTGGTCGCACAGCCGGTGGCCGTCCGCGACGACCTTCTTGACGAGTTCGGGGTGCGCCTTCGCCTGCGGTCCGATCATGCAGAACACCGCCTTGACGCCGTTCTGCCGGAGGATGTCGAGCACCTGGGGCGTCCACCGTGGGTCCGGCCCGTCGTCGATGGTGATGTTCACGGCCGTTCCGCCCGCCTCCGCGGCGTGCGCGATCCCCTCGGGCATCCGCTGCGCCGGAACCCGCGCCGGCTTCTCCGCCTGGCTCGACGGCGTACGCTGCCCCGACCCCGCCCCCACTCCCGCGGCGGCCTCCGTGTCCGTCAGCGCGGCGGCGGCCCACACCGCCAGACTGATCCCCACCGCCGAGGCCACCACGGCTATGTGCGTCCGGTACGTGTTCTGCTGCCCCATGGAATGCCCACTCCCCGTGTGCTCCGACCATCTCCCAGGAGTGAGGACGGTACATGCGCCGAGAAGGTTTCACTCCTCCCCGACCGTTCGGAAGGACCTTCAGTTCGCCCGCCTCCCCCCGGGCCTGACCCGACGAACCACAATGAGCACGCACACGCACCACCCGACCCACCGACCTACGTACCGACCGACCTACCTACCGACCGAAGAGAAGAAGCATCGATGGCACTCCACGACGGCCAGCGCGTGAAGCTGGCGGCAGACGTCCGGCTCGCCGGCTCCCTCACCCTGGCCGGGGACTCTCCGGGCTCGTCCCCCGACTCTCCCGACTCTCCCGACTCCCCGGACTCCTTCGACCCGGCGGACGTCGTCGCCGGGTCCCTCTCCCTGGCCGCCGGCACCGAGGGCACGGTCGAGCGGGTCGACGAACACCCCAAGCGGGAAAGCCACCAGGTCCGCGAGTACCTCAGGCTCAAGTCCCTGCTCGACGACTTCGGCCCCCAGATGCCCCCGGGCAGCCGGAAGCAACTCGAGGACCAGGTCGCCTCCCTGGAAGCCGACTGGCTCGCCCACCAGTCCCAGCGCCTCCGCGTGACGGTCCGCGTCCGCCTCGACAACGGCTTCGTCCTCGACGAGGCGCGCGAGGACCTGTTCACGGACGTCTGATCCCCTCTCCGAGGAGTACGCGCAGCCGGGCAGCCGGGGTCAGCCGAGCCGGACCCGGATCTTCTGGGGGGCGCCGGCGGCACGGGTGAGGTCGCCGAAGGAGAGCCGGAGGGTGGCACCCGTCGTGACGGCGGTGACGGTGGCGGGCCTGGAGAGTACGGCGGAGACGCGCTTGGCCCAGGTGACCGTGAGGGAGGCCGCCTGACGGGCCGGGTCGGAGACGACGACGGTCGCGGTGCCGTCGCGGTGCTCGCGGACGAGGACGGACGCGGGGGCGTCGGCGGTGAGGGGTCCCACGGTGCCGGCGGCCCAGAAGTTGACGGCGGCGAGGCCGAGCCGGGGGACGCGGACGCCCTGCTGGGAGCCGGTGTTGGCGAGGATCCGGAGGGCGCCCTTGTCGGCGGCCCGCCTCGCGGTTGCGGCGGCGCTCGCGCCGGGCATCAGGACGTACGCGTAGCCGGCGTCGGTGGGGTCGGTGCCGTGGTCGGTGAAGAGGGTGAGGTAGCGGCGGGTGAGCGGCGCGGTGGGGCCGCCGGTGTTGACGTCCCGCCAGGAACCGGTGCGTTCCTCGCGCACGGCGCTCAGGGTCAGCCCCTCGGGGAAGACGTAGCCGGCGTGGCCCGCGATGTGCGCCCAGCCGGCGTCCTCGAAGGTCCACTGCCGGCCCTGGGAGTCCGGCTGGACCCGTCCGTCGACGGTGAGCGCCGGTGTGCCCGTCGTGCCGAGGGCGCGGTTGTCGACGGTCGTCTCCACGGTGTGGCCGTCGGCGGAGGTGATGCCGGCGCCGAGGCAGACGACCGAGTCGTCCAGCCAGAACCACGACTTCCTCGCGTTCATCGTGGAGGAGAGCCCCACGAGGTGCTGCCCGGTGGCGCCGAACTCCCCGTCGGTGGTGCCGCCGACCCAGGCGGCGTTCGGCATGGGCTGGCCCCAGTTGCCGCCCTCGCCGTCGGCGAGCGGCTTGCGGGAGGCCGTGATGCCCGGCAGACGGTACGGGTCGACGGTCGGCCAGTACGCGTCCGAGTACTGCTCCAGGCCGAAGTCGTCGCCCCACCAGGAGAGCCAGCCCGCGCCGGTGTGGTAGCCGCGGGCGTGCTCGCCGTTGCCGAACTCGTAGTGCGCGATGCGCTCCGACGCCATGGAGACCGAGGCGCACCAGCCGCGGCGGCGGTGCGTGGCCCGGTCCATGTGGTGGAAGAGCCGGTGCTGGACCGGTTCGGGCGCGGGCCTGACCGAGGTGTCGTCGAGCACCGACTGCAGCAGGGCGGCGCGGACCAGGCTCAGCTTCGGGTTCCCCAGCGGCGGGGCGAAGTAGTCGCGCTGCATCCACCCCTTGACCATCGCGCGCCAGCGGGCGTTCTCCGCCTCGCTCGCGCCCTGTCCGACGAGCACGATGGTCGCGAGCAGCGCGTGCGCCCTGGTGTGTTCGGAGGTCCCGGCCCGGCTGATGCCGCGCGAGGACACGTTGTCCATGATCAGGCCGTTGTGCACGAACGGCGCGATGGCGTTCTCGACGGTGTCGAGGAACAGCTGCGCGTCCGGCGAGTCCACCGGCCACCGCGACGCGCGCAGCAGCGCCATCAGGCGCCCGACGCCGTCGTGCAGGACGGAGCCGTAGCCGCCGATGTACGGGACGTTCCGGTGCTGGATGAAGGACCCGTCGGCGTAGAAGCCGTCGCCGCCCGTCACGTACGGGAAGACGGGGTTGAGCGCGGCGACGGCGCGCGCGAGGCGGTCGACGTCCTCCCCGACGATCGAGCGGAGGATCACGCTCCGGCACAGGTCCACGCGGTTGGCCCCGGTGGAGGTACCGGTGTACGCGTCGAAGACCGAGTCGGGCACGAAGTGGTCGACGGCCCGGCAGTACGCCGCGATCCGCTCCGCCGTCAGGTGCTCGTGGACCAGCACGCACGTGTCCATCAGTGCCTGCGGTCCCCCGATCTGCCAGTTCCACCAGTTCCCGTACCGCGTCGTCGTCTCGTTGTAGACCTGCGCGTGCACGTGCTCCAGCCCCGCCAGCACGGCCTCCAGCGCGGCCGGATCCCCCGTGAGACCGGTACCGGGCTGCGCCCACGCCTGCGCGAGCGTGCTGAGCCGGTTCAGGCTCTCGTTCATCATCGCGGAGAACGCGTACGACTCCGCGTCCGTGTCCGGCTCGGGGTCCCGCCACACGGCGTCCGGCCACAGCGAGCCCTCGGCCGGCGCCATCGCGGCCAGGTGCCCCCGTGCCGTCCTGCCGAGTTCGGCCAGCAGCGCCTTGAACGGCTCGGCCGTGGGACTGAACCCCGTACCGAGGACCAGCCCCCGCCACGTGGCGCGCAACGCGGCGAACTCCTGCGCGTCCGCCTCCCCCGCCACGGCCGGCGCGGCGCCGACCCCGATGAGTCCGAGCGTCAGCGCGGTACCGCCGCTTGCCTGGAGGAACGTGCGGCGGCGCAGGGAAGAGCCCATGGGAGACCAGCCTTTACGGGAGGAAGTCGGGGGACGATTACCTGCCCCGCAGCCTCTGCAAGCGCTTTCTATCCGTCAAGGGACGGCACCGAATCGGGCAGTTTTCGGTCAGCCGGAGGTCGGAGCCGTACGGGCACGGGCCCCGCCCGGGGCGGCCTCGTGTTGATCACCGAGGGGGCGAGGTGTCACAGCGACGAACGAACCGGCCACCGGCAACAGCGCCGGAGCGGGATCGAGCGCGAGGGTGAACTCGGGCGGGGGCGGAGGGGACTGCGCCGAAGTCGCCGGCGGCAAGGCGAAGTTCGAGGCGGTGGGCGAAGAGGTCACGTTCGACCTCACGGCCTTCCCGGACCGGAAGGCCGCCCAGGACGGCTGCCGCAAGGAGAAGCACTGGTCGGCCAAGCGCACCGAGGCGCCGGTGCCGCCGGTGCCCGGCGTCGAGAGCCACGCCTACTACCGCAACGTCGGCGGCATGGACGGCCTGTTCCTCACCATGTGCCTGGGCACGGTCGTCGCCGAAGTGACGCTGGAGGGGGAGGGCAGCTCCCTGGACCCCGCCACCGCCCATTCCCTGGCCCGGGTCTTCGTGCCCCGGATCCAGAAGGCCGCCGCGGCCGCCTGAACCGCCCGGAGGCGCCGGCCCCCGCCCCGTGCCGAGTCGGCAG
>NZ_JBHJQI010000134.1:0-25171 GCF_042262805.1 Streptomyces sp. NPDC056361 | reverse complement strand
AGTGCCGGGCCGCCGCCGTATTCCGCGCTTGGGAGAATCTTTATCGGTGGCATATGTCACCCGGCGTCAACCCCTCCTTACGGTCGCGTAGGTCACATCCGAAAGGGAAGGATGTGGTCCCGTGGCAGACGATTCGAGATCAACAGACAAGAACGCATTCGGGTCGTACACGGCGATCGGTGACAGCTTCACCGAGGGCGTCGGAGACCCCGGGCCCGACGGGACGTACGTCGGCTGGGCGGACCGCTTCGCGGTCCTGCTCGCCGACGAGCTGCCGGAGCACGACGACTTCCGCTACGCCAACCTGGCCGTACGCGGGCGCCTCCTCGACCAGATCGTGGCGGAACAGGTCCCCCGGGCGAAGGAACTCGCCCCCGACCTGGTGACCTTCTGCGCCGGCGGCAACGACATCATCCGCCCCGGCACGGACCCCGACGACGTCGCCGAGCGCTTCGAACGCGCCGTCGCCGACCTGACCTCCGCCGTCGGCACCGTCATGGTGACCACCGGCTTCGACACCCGCGACGTGATCCTCCTCAAGCACCTGCGCGGCAAGATCGCCACGTACAACGGACACGTCCGGGCCATCGCCGACCGCTACGACTGCCCGGTCCTCGACCTGTGGTCGCTGAAGTCCGTCCAGGACCGGCGCGCCTGGGACGACGACCGGCTCCACCTCTCCCCGGACGGCCACACCCGCGTCGCACTCCGCGCCGCCCAGGTCCTCGGCCTCCCCGTGCCCGCCGACCCGGACCAGCCCTGGCCCCCGGTCCCCCCGCGCGGCACCCTCGAAGTCCGCCGCGACGACATCCACTGGGCCAAGGAGTACCTCGTCCCCTGGATCGGCCGCCGCCTCCGCGGCGAAAGCTCCGGCGACCACGTCGAGGCCAAGCGCCCCGACCTCATGCCCCTGTAGTCAGGGGGAGGGCCGGCGGGGGAAGGACGGCGGGGATCCGCTCCAGGACCCCGCCGGCGAACACGTCGTACAGCGGCAGCGTCTCCAGGTGGACGTAGCCGATGTGGCAGTCGCAGACGGCGAGGGGGCAGGCCCGGGGGCGCAGGGCGGCGCGGTACGAGCCGTCGTACAGGTTCCCCAGCTCCGCCCTGACGAAGTGGCAGCGCCGCACCGTCCCCTCGCCGTCCACCGAGATCACCGACTCGCCCGTCCGGCAGGGCAGCCCCGCCGACCGGTGCGGATGCCGGCTGTACGGGAAGAGCGGGTCGATCCCCGTCCACTCCGCCGCCTCCGCGTCGGTGTACGCGTGCCCCTCCGCCGCGTTCACCCAGAGGTACACGTGCGGCGGCAGAGCGGCGCGCAGCCGCCGGGCGTCCTCGGCGTGTTCGGGCAGCCCGACCACGCCGACGCTGAACCGGACGCCGCGCCCGGCGAGGTCGAGGCATTTCGCCAGGAAGCGCTCGTACGGCGTCTGGCCGGGGTGGTACGTGCACCAGAGCGCCACGGTCTCCGGGTCCGCCTCCGCCAGCCAGTCGGTGCGGCAGCTCAGATTGGTCTGGATCGCCACCCGCTCCACGTGCGGCAGCCGGGAGAGGCCGACCAGCGCCCGCCGGTACCAGGAGCGCACGAGACCCTCGCCCCACGGAGTGAAGAGGATCCGCAGCCGGTCGCCGGTCTGCCCGGCGGCCCACCCGGTGAACCGTTCGAGCGCCGCCCGGTCCGCGCGCAGCAGCTCGGGGGTGTCCCGCCGCTTCGCGAACGGGCAGTACGGGCAGTCGAAGTCGCAGGAGGAGAGCGGGCCCCGGTACAGCACGGTCAGGTCCGTGCCCGAGGACGGGTTCGGGTCCACGGCGGCCCGCTACTTCGCCTCGTACGCGGCCATCGCGGCCCGTACGGCGGGGGAGAAGAGTTCGGGGCCGAGCCCGTCCGAGTGCGCGAGGCCCTCGGGCGACAGCCGCAGCAGGCCCGCCGGCGCGTCCGCGTCCAGCCAGCCGAGCGCCTCGAACCGGGCGAGCTCGGGGCCGAAGTCGGCCGCGGGAGAGGAACCGAACCGCTCCTCGTACCCGTCGACGGGCATGCCCTGCGCCTGGAGCAGCGACTGGAGGAGGTGACGGCGCCTCGCCTCGGCCCCGGTCATCCCGTAGCCGTGCGGGGCGCGGGAGAAGTCCTCCGTCTCCGTGTAGACGTCGATGATCGAGCGGATCTCCCGCATGTCCACGGCGTAGTCGAAGGAGTAGTGCAGGGCGGAGGTGTACGAGCGGGCCCCGCACCCCAGGCCGATCATGCCGTCCGTCTGGCAGGCGTGGTCGTCGGGTCCCGAGGGCCCGGCGTCCGCGCGGCGGAACATCCGCATCGACACCTGCTCGTAGCCGCGTGCGAGGAGGTGGTCCCGGCCGTACCGGTAGAGGCGGAGCCGCTGCTCGTCCCAGGCGCGGTCGGCGGCCGCGGGGTCCTGGAGCCGGCCGAGGCCGGTGAGCGGGCGCACGTACAGCGGATAGAGGTAGAGCTCCTCGGGCCGCCAGGCGAGGGCCGCGTCCAGCGAGACCTGCCAGGACCGCTCGGTCTGGCCGTCGATCCCGTAGATCAGGTCGATGTTGAGCACGGGGACGCCGCTGTCCCGGATCCGGCCGAGCGCGGCCTCCACGTCGGCACGGCGCTGCGGCCGGACCGCCGCCCGCGCCTCGGCCTCCACGAAGCTCTGCACCCCGATGCTCAACCGGGTCGCGCCCCGCTCGGCGAGCAGGGCGAGCCGGTCGGCCGTCGCGGTCGCGGGCGAGGTCTCCACGGACAGCGGCACCGCCCGCAGGTCCACCCCCATCCGCTTCTCGGCGATGTCGCAGAGCCGCTCCAGCTCGCCTGCCGTCAGGAAGGTGGGCGTGCCGCCCCCGAAGGCGGCCGTGGCGAACCGCACCGGGCCGCCGTCCCCGAGGGCCTCGCGCACGGCCGCGGCCTGGCGGTCGAGCGCGTCCAGGTAGCGGGTCGTCAGCCCGTCCGGGGCACCGACGCGGGTGAAGAGGTTGCAGAAGCCGCAGCGGACCTCGCAGAACGGTATGTGCGCGTAGAGGGAGAGCGCGTCCTTCGGCTCGTCCGCCCAGAGGACGGCCAGCTCCGGGAGCCCGGCGAGCTCCCGGTACGCCGTCTTGTGCGGATAGGCGTAGACGTAGCTCCGGTACGGGCGGGGGGCGGGGGTGCTCACGCGGCGGCCTCCCGGTCGGGTCCCGGCAGGACGAACTGCGCGTACGGCACGGTCCACACGACCTCGTGGCCGAGCCGGTGCCCGGTGTGGCCGTCCTCCCCGTACGCGGTGCCGTGGTCCGAGCAGACGATCGCGAAACAGGGCCGACGGCTGCTCATCGCGGCGAAGAGCCGACCGATGTGCCGGTCGACGTACTCCAGGGCCGCCGCGTGCGTGGCCCGGGAGTCGCCCGCCCCACTGCTCGCCCCCGGCAGGTGGAACCAGTTGGGCTGGTGCAGCGCCGACACGTTGACGAAGAGGAACAGGCGGCGCTCGCGGGGGAGCCCGGCGACCACCTCCTCGGCCCGCGCGACCTGGGACTCGAACGACGTGGGCGAGGCGACGCCGAAGGACGGCTCCCAGTGGCTCTCCTGGAAGAGGCCCGGCAGTACCGCGCCCAGCGGCGGCCGCCCGTTGAAGAACCCCACGCCGCCGATGCAGACCGTCCGGTAGCCCTCGCCCGCCAGCGCGGACACCAGGTCGGGCGTGTCGTAGACGTACGTCCCGCCGGCCGTCGTCTCGCTCCCCGCGAACCGGGCCGCGAACAGCCTCGGATGCGGCCCCGGGGCGGCCGGCGTCGGCAGGAAACCGGCGAAGATCGCCTGGTGCGAGGCGTACGTGAAGCTCCCGGGCGCGTGCCGGCGCTCCCAGCCGCCGCCGGGCAGGTGCCGGGCCAGGTTCGGCAGCCGTCCCCCGGCCGCCAGCTCGACGGCCACGTCGTACCGCAGCGTGTCGAGGGTGACCAGGAGCACGTCGTGGCTGCCGACGATCGCGTTCATGTCGGGCTGGTTCACGGGGTGCTCGTTCCTGTGGTGCCGTTGTCGTAGGGGTGCGGGAAATCCGCCGCGACCTGCGCCGCGTAGGTGTCGAGGCCCTCGGCGCCGCGGCCGGGCAGGCCCGTGAGGCCGGGCAGCAGGTCCCCGAAGGCGTTGACCTCGCCCACGGCGAAGCGGCGCCACCCGGTGGCCGGCAGCAGATCGACCCCCACGCAGCGGGTGCCGGGGAACGCGGCGGCGGCCCGCTCGCACACGTCGAGCGCGTCCTCCCACCGCCCGCCGGCGGCGGTGATCGCCGCCCGGGCCGCCTCCAGGTCGCCCCGGGCTCCGCCCAGGTGCAGGTTCGTCATGGGGGAGCGGCCGGTCCGGAGCACGGCATGGGTGGCCCGCCCGCCGACGACCACGACCCGCAGGTCGGCGGCCCGGCCGCCCTGGGTGGCCTTCGGCAGCCACCGCTCGACGTGCAGGCCGTCGGGGGCGAGGGCGTCCACGATCGCGGCCACCTCGTGCTCGCTCGTGTAGCGCCGTACCCGCAAGGAGTTGAAGAGCCGTCCGCCCGGACCGCGCTCCACCGAGGTGGTGGCCTGGACCCGGCCCGCCCCGTTCGTCTCCACGGCGAGCACGCCCGACGCGGAGGAGCCGTGCGCGAGCTTCACGAACACCCGGCGCAGCCCCGGCCGCTCGGTCAGCGACCGGACGTCCGCCCAGCCGCGCACGACAGGGGCGGCGGGACCGGACGTCGGCGAATCGGGCACCGGCACCCCGGCGGCCCGCAGCCGGCCGTGGCTCAGCCGTTTGTCGAAGAGGACGGGCAGCTCGCCGGGATCGTCGACCAGCGCCGCCCCCGCCTCCGCCACGGCTGCGGCGAGGCCGGCCGCGGCGGCGGTGAACCGCTCGTACCAGAGGCCGCTGCCCTCGACCCGGGCCGGATCGTCGACGCCGCGCAGCAGCCGGTCGGCCTCCGGGTCCTCGCCGGGCGAGTCGAGCCGTACGGTCTCGCCGGCGGCGAACCGGGCCCGGCCGCGCAGCACCTCGGGCCAGGACACCACCCGCGCCCCGGGCAGCCCGGCGGCCCGCAGCGCGTCCTGGAAGAACGCGACGCGGCGCCCCGCCGGATCGCCGACGACCACGAGCCGCGGTCCGGTGCCGGGACGCGGGCGGACGGTCATTCGGCGACCGCGACGTACCGGTAGACCTCGCCGTCGCCGTCGTCCTCCGGCTCCCGGGCGTCGCCGAGGTCGACGGTCACGCCGTGCGGGACGAGCGCGGCGAGGACCCGCTCCCGCATGGCCTCGGACAGGTAGTGGTGGGACAGGTCGAGGTGGGCGAGGTGGGTCAGCGACCGCCCGCCCAGGAGCGCCGCCGCGCCCTCGTCGGTGAGGACGCCCATGGAGAGGTCGAGGCGCTCGACGCGCGCGACGACGGGCGCGCCCGCCACGGCGGCGGCGACGGCGTCCTGGATCACGCTGTTGCGCAGGCCGAGGCTCCGCAGCGCGGGGAAGACCGTCCCGGCGAGCAGCGGCGCGAGGTCCTCCGGCGTGCTGTCGCCGCCGTACTCGTCCGTGCCGAGCCAGAGCTCCAGGTTCTCCAGGGCGGGCAGGTCACTGCCCACGACACCGCGCACCACCTCGGCGCCCAGGCCCCCGGTCTCCAGCACCAGGGTCTCCAGGCCGGTGTGCCGGACCGGGGGGAAGGCCAGCCCCGAGCCCCCGCGCACCCCCAGCTCGCGCAGCGCCGGGTAGGCGGCGAGCAGCGGCGTCACGTCGGACTGGACGATCCACGAGATCTCGCAGTCCTCGCCGGTCATGTCCCCGAGGAACACCGCGGCCAGGGCCGCCAGCCGGTTGTTGGCGCCGATCAGGGCGGTCACGATGTCGGCCGACGAGTTCTCGTACGCCTCGTCCCAGCCGCCGACGACCAGCGCCCGCACCCGCCCCGCGTCGACCGCCTTCAGGAACCGCTCGAACCGCGCCCCCCACAGCTCGTCGCCGGGATCGGAGTACGTCGGGGCGGAGATCCGCCAGGCGACCCGGTCCGCCTCGGGGAGCTCCACCCGCGCGTCCGCGTCCGGGAAGTCGAACACGGGCAGGCCGTGGAATTCCTGAAGGTAGTGGCCAACGGTCATGGCGGTGCTCCAGACAACGGACGAGTGGGGTCGGCTGACGGAAGAGTTCTACCAAGCGCCACCGACAGCGTCCCGGCCCGGGTCGGTCCGGGCGGGGAACGGGGCGCGGCTGGTACGGAGAGGTGAAGGGAGCGGCCGGTCAGGAGTGGCGCGCGGGAGGCGGGGCCGCCGGGTGCTGGGATGTGCCCGCCGGAGCACCGGCACTCACGTTTCGAAGGGACCGCCCGTGACGATCCGCCGGCCCAGCGCCGCCCGTACCGCCCGTCTGCTCGCCGCCACCGCCGTGCTGGGCGGGCTTCTCGTCGGCACGGCGGGTCCCGCGCTGGCGGCCGTGCCCGCGCGGACGGCCCTCCGTGTCGCCGCCGCGGAGCCTGCGCCCGCGACGGTGACCGTCAGCGGGCAGGGCCGCGCGTCCTCCGCGCCGGACCTGGCGATCCTCTCCGTCGGCGTCGAGGCCGCCAAGAAGACGGCGAAGGAGGCGATGGCGGCGCAGAGCACCGCGGCCGAGGCGCTCCTGGAGGTGCTGCACAAGCAGGGGATCGCCGACCGGGACATCCGTACCGACAGCCTCTCCCTGTCCCCCGCGTACACCCAGAACGCCGCGGGCGAGAACAAGGTGACCGGGTATCAGGCGGGGCAGACGTTCTCCGTGAAGGTCCGCGACATCGACAGGACGGGGCAGGTCATCGGCGCCGTCAACGAGGCCACGGGGGACTCGGGTCGGATCAACGGCGTCGTCTTCGACGTCGCCGACCCGACGGCGCTGCGGGCGAAGGCGCGCGAGGCCGCGTACCGGGACGCGTACGACAAGGCGGAGCAGCACGCCCGGCTCAGCGGCCACCGGCTCGGCCGGCTGGTCTCGCTCAGCGAGGGCGAGTCCGTGCGGCCCGGCATCGGCGCGGCGCCCGGCATCTCCGCCGACGAGCCGAGCGTCCCGACGGCCCCCGGCGAGATCGAGGAGCAGGTCACGGTGTCGGCGGTCTACGAGCTGCTCTGACGGGGGAGGGGCGGGTTGTCGTCGCCGCGGCTCGGCCCCCGGCCCCGGCCTGTGCGTCGCGAGGCCGGGGGCGGGTTGTCGTCGTCTGCCCGGCTCCGTCGCGGGCGGCCGGACGGGCGGACGCGGCTACTCCGCGGCGGGGCGCCGTGCGGGCGGTTCGGCCGGCTCGGGGGCTTCGGCGAGGGCCTCGGCCGGGTCTTCGGCAGGGGCTTCGTCCGGTGTGTCGGTGGGCAGGCCGAGTTCGCGGGTGAGGGCGGCGTCGGCCCAGCGGAGCATGGCGGTGCGGGAGAGGGAGCCGGCGTAGGCGGTGGTCTGTACGGCGAGGCCGTCGAGGAAGGCGGTGAGGCGCCAGGCGGTGGCCGCGGGGTCGGGGCAGTGGAACTCGCCGGCGGCGGCGCCTTCCGCGATGACGCGGGTCAGGGCGGCCTTCCACTCCTGGTCGAGGGAGGTGGCGACCCGGCGGAGTCCGGGGTCGCGGAGCGAGGCGGCCCAGCCCTCGATCCAGAGGCGCCAGCCCTTGGCCTGGCCGGTCGGGGCGTACCAGCGGACGGCGGCCCGGAGGCGCCGCACCGCGGTGGAGCGGCGTCCCAGCAGGCGGCGCAGGTGGGCGAGGTCGGCCTCGGCCGCGTGGGCGAAGGCGGCCGTGACCAGCTGTTCCTTGGTGGAGAAGTGGTAGAGCACCAGGGCGTTGCTGACGCCGAGGGCGGAGGCGACGTCGGAGATCCGGACGGCCGCGACGCCGCGCGCCTCGATCTGCTCGACGGCGGCCCGCAGCAGCTCGTCCCGCCGCTCCGCCACGCTCAACCGCACTCTCGCCACGCCGTGCAGCCTACACAGCACATGACAAGGGCATGATCATCAACGGCCGCGGTGCGGGCCCGGCTCAGTACCAGCCGTAGCGTTCGGAGATCACCGGCAGTCGCTCTGCCACCAGCGCGTGCGCCGCAGCGCGCGGGGTGGTGCCGTGCGCCGCCCGGTCGAGGATCGCGCCGACGAGCGTCCGCATCGCGCCGCGCACCCGCTCGAAGGCCTGGTCGGCGTCGGCCTCGATGTCGCCGAAGAGCGTCCACCACCACCAGGCGTTGGTGCACGAGTTCACGACCACGTCCGGCAGCACGGTCACCCCGCGCGCGGTGAGGGCCTCCTCGGCCTCCGGCAGGACCGGCATGTTGGCGGCCTCGGCGATCCAGCGGGCCGTGATCCGCGCCTGGTTCCCGGCGTCGATCGCGTACGAGACGGCCGCGGGGACGAGGACCTCCGCGTCGACCGCGAGCCAGGCGTCCCCGGGCTCCTCCCGGTCCCCGGGGCGCAGCGCGGCGCGGTCGACGGCGCCGTGGGCGTCGCGGGCGGCGAGGAGCGCCTCCACGTCCAGGCCGTCGGGGTTCACGATCGTGCCCCGGACGTCGGCCACGGCGACCACGCGCAGCCCGGCCCGCGCCAGGAACCGGGCGGTCGCCCCGCCCATGGTGCCGAGGCCCTGCACGGACACCCGGGTCCCGGCGTGCTCCCGGCCGGCCCGGTCGAGGGCGACGAGCACGGACTCGGCGACCCCGAGGCCGCCCACCAGCTCGTCGAGGCCGATGCCGTCCACCTCGATCGCGAACGCGTCGGAGAGCCGCTTCCTGGCCGCCTCCTCGTCGTCCAGGAGGGGGTACACGGCCTGCACCGAGGAGACCAGGCCGGCTTCGGCCACGGCGCGGTCCACCAGGTCCTGGGTGAGCCCCAGGTCCTCCCCGGTGGTCCAGAACCGCTCGACGTACGGCCGCATCGCGCGCAGGTAGCGCACGAGGACGCCGTACGCCTCCGGGGAGCGGGGGTCGCAGTCGATGCCGCCCTTGGCGCCGCCCAGCGGTACGTACCGGGCCGTCGGGTCGTAGTGCAGGGCCTCCTTCATGGTCATCCCGCGGGCGAGCCCGGCCACCTCGTCCGCCGTGCACCCCTCCCGCATCCGCAGCCCGCCGCTGGCCACGCCGCGCACCAGCCGGTCGACCACCAGGTGGCCCCGGCGCCCGGTCACGTGATCGGTCCAGTCGACGGAAAGCAGGGGGGCGGTACTCATCGCGGGGCTCCTCGGGAGGGACGTTCGGCCGATCGGCCGTACTGAACAGCGATTCAGTATGGCCGACCGTCCCGACCGTTCGGGGCGCGGGCCGCCCATAATGGAACGACCCCCAGAGATCAGGAGGTCCTGTGACCGGTACCGGCTCCGACCGCTCGCCGCGGGCCCGGCTGCGCGCGCTGCGCCCCGAGTCCTTCGGCGCGGATCCCACGGGAGAGCGCCTCGCCCGCATCCACCGCTCGCCGAACTTCGCGGACGGGATCTTCCAGAACCCCGAACCGGCCCGACGCGGCCCCTCCGGCTCCGGCGTCGAGTTCGCCAAGATCTACTTCGACAAGGAAGGGCGCACGCGCCGCGCCCCCACCGGCACGATCCCCGTGCACCCGACCACCCTGGCCGACCTGTCCAAGGCCCCGGCCACCGGGCTGCGCCTCACCTGGATGGGGCACTCGGGCGTCCTCGCGGAGATCGACGGCCACCGGGTCCTCTTCGACCCGGTCTGGGGCGACCGCTGCTCCCCCTTCCCCTTCGCCGGCCCGAAGCGGCTCCACCCGGTGCCCCTGCCGCTCGCCGCGCTCGGCCCGGTCGACGTCGTCGTGATCTCGCACGACCACTACGACCACCTCGACCTGCCCACGATCAAGGCGCTCGCCACCACCGACACCGTCTTCGCGGTGCCGCTCGGCGTCGGCGCCCACCTGGAGCGCTGGGGCGTGCCCGCGTCCCGCCTGCGCGAGCTCGACTGGAACGAGTCCACCGAGATCGGCGAGCTGACGCTCACGGCCACCCCGGCCCGCCACTTCTGCGGCCGCGGCCTCCGCAACCGGCAGATGACCCTCTGGGCCTCCTGGGTCGTCGCCGGCCCCGCCCACCGGATCTTCCACAGCGGCGACACCGGCTACTTCTCCGGCTTCGAGGACATCGGCGCCGCCCACGGCCCCTTCGACGCCACCATGATCCAGATCGGCGCCTACTCCGAGTTCTGGCCGGACATCCACATGACCCCCGCCGAGGGCATGCGGGCCCACCTCGACCTCCAGGGCGGCGCGCCCGGCGGCGTGATGCTGCCGATCCACTGGGGCACCTTCAACCTGGCCCCGCACCCGTGGGCGGAGCCGGGGGAGTGGACCGGGGACGCGGCCGAGGAGGCGGGTCAGGCCGTGGCGTTCCCCCGGCCCGGCGAACCGTTCGAGCCCGCGGGGAAGCTGCCCGGGGAGTCGTGGTGGCGGGGCGTCTCCCGCCCGAGCGACCGTCCGTGGCGCCGCCCCCGGAGCGTCGGGGTCGCGGCCGAGGAGACGCGCAGCGACGATCTCGACCTGGCGGGCGAGCGGTGACGCCGGACGGGCACGGGGGCGCCGCGCGTCGCGGTCCGCGCGCACGGCACGGGCTGTCGGCGGTCTGAGGTCGGCGGGACTGCCCCGCCGACCTCGCCCGTCCGTCTTGGAAACCGCAGGTCAGACCGCCGGCAGCGCGTGGGCGTGCGCGGCGGCCAGGGTGATGCGCACGGCCCGGTCCGCGGTCGTGTCGTCGACCGGTTCGCCGGTGAACACGAGCCGGAAGTAGATCGGCGCGGCGAGGGTCCTGAGGAGCTCGGCGGGGTCGGTGCCGGCGGGGAGTTCGCCCCGCTCGACGGCTCGGGTGACCACGGGCTCGGCCCGCCGGAAGCGGTCGTCGAAGAGCGCGTTCTTGATCTCGGCGAGCCGGGGGACGCGTACGGCGTCCGAGAGGACGGTGGTGAGCAGGGCCCGGCCCGCCGGCGTGGTCATGGTGGCGACGAGGGCGCGGGCCAGCTCGCGCAGGTCGCCCTCCACCGCTCCGGTGTCGGGGATCGGGACGTCCGTGGCGAAGTGACCGGCCAGCGCGTCGGCGACAAGGCGGTCGGAGTCGCTCCAGTTCCGGTAGATCGTCGTCTTGTGGACGCCGGCCCGCCGGGCGACGCCGTCGACGGTGAGCGCCGCGTACCCGGTCTGCGTGAGCTCGGCGATGGTCGCCTCCAGCACGGCGGCCCGCATCTTCTCGCCTCGCCCGACAGCGGGTGCGCGCCTCGGGGACGGCTCGGCAGGCTTCATTGCAACTCCCAGTTGCGTTGGTGGCTGGTCATGCGACAGGATCAAGTTATCGCAACTTCGAGTCGCAATACTGCCGCGTGCCTTCGGGGCCGCCGGCGTTCCCGACCCACGAATCGAGATCTCCATGACCCGTGACTCCCGGGCGACCGCCCGAGCCTCGCTGCGCGTGCCGGAGCCCCTCCCCGACCAGTCGGGGCGGCTGGTCGTCGTCACCGGCGCCAACAGCGGCATCGGGTACGTCACCGCCCGGGAGCTCGCCCGCCGCGGCGCTCATGTCGTCCTGGCCTGCCGCAGCCGTGAGCGCGGGCGGGACGCGGTGGAGCGGCTCTGCTCCGAAGTCCCCGGCGCCCGCGCCGAACTCCGCCTGCTCGACCTCGCCGACCTGGCGTCCATCCGCCGTTTCGCCGAGGGCTGGGACCGGGACCGGATCGATCTGCTGGTCAACAACGCCGGTGTGGCGATGGTGTCGTTCTCCCGGACCGCCGACGGATTCGAGTCCCAGTTCGGCATCAACCACCTCGGCACCTTCGCGCTCACCGGCCTCCTCATGCCTCACCTGCTGGCCTCCGCCGACCCCCGTGTGGTCACGGTCAGCAGCGAGGGCCAGCGATTCGCGCGGTTCGACATGGCCAACCTCAACGCCGAGCACCGCTACCGGTCGGCGTTCGCCTACGTGCAGTCCAAGCGGGCGAACCTCTACTTCGCCGTCGAACTGCAGCGCAGGGCCGACGCCTCCGGGCTGAGGCTGCGCAGCATGGCCGTGGCTCCCGGACTCACCCGCTCCAACGTGCTCACCGGCGGCGCCAACGGAGCCAGGGGCCGCGCGTACGCGACCCTCGTCCGCCTGCTCCTGCGCGTCGCCTTCCGCCCGACGCCGGACGGGGCCAGGACCTCCCTGTACGCCTCGACCGTCCCCGGCCTGCCGGGAGGGAGTTACGTCGTGCCCGACGGGCCGTTCCAGCTCCGCGGCGAGCCCGTCCTCCGCGACCGGGAGCGCGCCATCCGGGACGCCGCCACGGCCCGGCGGCTGTGGGCGCTCTCGGAACGGCTCACCGGCGTGCGGTACCCGCGGGTGGCCGGGTAGGTTCCGGTCTCACCGTCGGTCACGGGCCGGCGGGGGGCGGCGAGCCGGGAAGCGGCGGCCCGGATGCCGGACGGTCGCCGGCGCGGACGAGGGGCGGGGAGCGCCCGAGGGGGGTTCGGAATCGGGCGGAAGCATCCCGACCGGGCGGTTCGCGCCCCCTCCGAGGGATTCCGGTCAGCAGTGAATTCCGCAGAGGGCGGGGGCGTGGGAACGCCTCCGCCCTCTTCCGCTCCTGTTCAGCGGGGCGCGCCGGCATGGCGGCATCGGGTTTCGGCCAATGGTTCTCGGCCTGTCGTGAGGGGGGTGATACCAGACCGGGTCGCTCTACGGGTAAGTTTGCCAACTGCGCACCGCACATGAACGGTTGACGACTACAGTGTGTGGTTGATGATCATCGGTAGGCTCATCGCATCCCCCCTCAGACCACCCCCGTAGACCTCGTGGAAAACTCCCGCAGTACGCCGATTCCCGGGCACGTACCAAGGACACTCATGTCTCAACTTCGCGCACCCGCCTCGCGGTCCGACCGACGCGAGGGCGGGCGGCACGGCCGGTCAGGCGCCCGCTCCGCCTCCGGCACCAGCAGCACCCCGCCGGCACAGCCCCCCACACCGCTCCTGACGGAAGTCCGCATACGCCCCCAACTCCTGCGCACCTCCGTGCTTCCCGCCGTCGCGGTGGCACTCGGCGGCGCGGCGGCCGTTCTCTTCACCATCCGCTCCACCGGCGCCAGCCCCACGCCCGGCCTCTGGGCCGCGCTCACCGGCGCCGCCGCCCTCACGGTCGCCTCCGTGACGGCCGCCGCGCTCGGCGCCGACCGGGCCGCCAAGGCGGTCCTCGACCGCTGCAACGCCCTGCGCCGCACCAGCGCCCGCGACCAGAGCGAACTGCGCACGGTCGTCGAACAGTTGCGCAAGGGCGAAGGCATCCCGCCCCGCCCCGCGCTGCCGACCGGCGCCGTCGCCGGCGACGAGTTCGACCTGCTCTCACAGGAACTGACCCGCTCTCACGAGGCCGCCGTGGCAGCCGTCGTGCAGGCGTCCCGGCTCTCCAGCAGCGTCGGAAACGAACAGAAGGTCGAGGTCTTCGTCAACCTCGCCCGGCGCCTCCAGTCCCTGGTCCACCGCGAGATCCAGCTCCTCGACGAGCTGGAGAACGAGGTCGAGGACCCGGAGCTGCTCAAGGGCCTGTTCCACGTCGACCACCTGGCCACCCGCATCCGCCGGCACGCCGAGAACCTCGCCGTGCTCGGTGGCGCCATCTCGCGCCGCCAGTGGTCGAACCCGGTCACCATGACCGAGGTGCTGCGCTCCTCCATCGCCGAGGTCGAGCAGTACCCGCGAGTGAAGCTCGTCCCCCCGATCGACGGTACGCTCCGGGGCCATGCCGTGGCCGACGTCATCCACCTCCTCGCCGAACTCGTCGAGAACGCGACGCTGTTCTCCGCGCCGCACACCACGGTGCTGCTGCGCGCCCAGTACGTCACGGCCGGCCTCGCGATCGAGGTCGAGGACCGCGGACTCGGCATGCCCGTCACCGAGCAGAACAAGATGAACGCCCTGCTCGCCGACCCTGATCAGGTCAACGTCGCGCATCTGCTCCAGGACGGGCGCATCGGACTCTTCGTCGTCTCGGCGCTGGCCCGGCGGCACGGCATCGCCGTACGCCTCCAGTCCAACATCTACGGCGGCGTCCAGGCCGTCCTGGTCCTCCCGCAGGGCCTCCTCGGCGCCGACCCCGAGGGCCTGGCGCAGCACGAGCGCCAGGCCGCCGCGACCGCCGGATCCTCGGCCGTCCCGCCCGGCCAGGTGCAGATGCAGACGCAGTCCCCGGCGCCGTCCCAGCCGGCGCCCGCCACGCCGCCCATGCCGCACCCGGTGGCGGCCCAGGCACCGAACCCGCTGACGGCCCCCCTGGCCGCCCCGGCTCCGAACCAGGCGCCGGCCCACCACCGGCCGCCCGTGCCCACGGCCCAGGCGCCCACGCACATGGCCCAGGCGCCCGCGCCCATGGCCATGAACGGGACGACGAACGGGACGGCCCCCGCCGCCCACGTACCGCCGTCCCCGCCCTCCCCGGAGCGGACCGCCCTCCGCCACGAGGAGACCCCCGGGTCCGGCTCGCTCGCGTACCCCCGCACGAGTGCGCCGACCAACGGGTACGCGGACTTCGACCGCGCCCCCGGGATACCGGGTCAGCAGAGCGGCGCCGACCACACGGCCCCGCCCGCCTCCCTGATCTCGCCGCTCCCCCCGGCCCCCCCTGCCGAGGCCCCCGGCCGTCCGCTGCTCCCCAAGCGGCGCGCCCAGGAGCACCTCGTCCCGCAGCTGCGCGACGAACCCGTGGCCCGGAGGTCCGAGGAGCACGCCCTGCACGACCCCGGTCTGATGGCCGCGTTCCAGCGCGGAATCGGCCTCGCCGAGTCCCAGCCCGCCCCCCAAGAAGCGCTGCGTCCAGACGACGCGCACAAGGAGTAGACACCATGGCGAGCAATGCGCCGACCGGCCATTCCTCGGACCTCGACTGGCTGCTGAGCGGACTGGTCCAGCGGGTCCCGTACACCCGCAACGCCGTTCTGCTCTCCTCCGACGGCCTCGTGAAGTCCGTGCACGGCCTCGACCCCGACGCCGCCGACCACATGGCCGCCCTCGCCTCCGGGCTGTACTCGCTCGGCCGGAGCGCGGGCGCCCGGTTCGGCGACGGCGGCGAGGTCCGTCAGGTGGTCGTGGAACTCGACTCCACCCTCCTGTTCGTCTCCACCGCGGGCTCCGGCACGTGCCTGGCCGTCCTGGCCGGGCGCGAGGCGGACGCCGCCGTCCTCGGCTACGAGATGGCGATGCTCGTCAAGAGCGTCCGGCCGTACCTGGTCACTCCCGCCCGGCAGGCCGCCGGCCTGGTGGGTGGCCTCGGACAGTGAACGTGACGTCCGCACAGGAAGGGCCCTGGCTCGACGACGCGGCCGGCCGGCTGATCCGCCCGTACACCGTCAGCGGTGGGCGGACCAAGCCGACCACCGCACTCGACCTGCTGTCGATGGTGATGGCAACCGGATCGTCACCCCAGACGCACATGGGTCCCGAGCACAGCCTGGCCCTCGGGCTGTGCGACGGGCCCACCTCGGTGGCCGAGATCGCGGCGCACTTACGGCTCCCGGCCGTGGTCACCAAGGTCCTGCTCTCCGATCTCGTGGACTGCGGGGCGCTCACCGCCCGGGCACCCCGCTTCCACGCCACCCCAACCGACCGTTCCTTGCTGGAGGCAGTGCTCGATGGCCTACGACAACGGCTCTGAGCGCCACGACGGTTCCTCGGCCGATCCCTTCCCCACCGCACTCAAGATCCTGGTGGCGGGCGGATTCGGCGTGGGCAAGACGACCCTCGTGGGCGCGGTCAGCGAGATCGAACCGCTGAGCACCGAGGAGCTGCTGACCTCGGTCAGCGCGGCCACCGACAGCCTGGAGGGCGTGGAGTCCAAGACCACGACCACCGTCGCCATGGACTTCGGCCGCATCACGCTCGACGACCGGCACGTGCTCTACCTGTTCGGCACACCGGGGCAGGAGCGCTTCTGGTTCATGTGGGACGAGCTCTCCGAAGGGGCGCTCGGCGCGGTCGTCCTCGCCGACACCCGACGGCTCCAGGAGTGCTTCTCCGCCGTGGACTTCTTCGAGCGCCGGGGCATCCGGTTCGTCGTGGCGGTCAACGAGTTCGACGGCGCCTACCGCTACGAACCCGACGAGGTCCGGGCGGCGCTCGACCTCAAGCCGGACGTGCCGGTCGTCCTCACCGACGCCCGGATCTCCAGTTCCGGCATCCGTACCCTGCTGACCCTGGTGCAGCACCTGCTCACCACCATCCCGGACACCGTGCCGAGCTACGGAGCCACACCATGACCTACGACCCGACCGGTCACCTCCTGCTGACCCCCATCGACAAGGAGGCGCCGGCCCGCGTCCAGCGGCTGCGTGAGCTCGGGCTCGGGGAGCGGCCGGACCCGGCGTTCGACGAGTTCGCCCACCGGCTCGCGGACGTGACCGGCGCCCCGTTCTCGATGGTCAACTTCATCGACGAGAACCGGCAGTTCTTCGCCGGGCTGCACACGCCCGAGGGCACCCACTCGGGCAGCGACCTCGGCGTGGCGGCCGCGGGCGGCGGCGGTGTCGGCCGCTACATGGCCCGCGACCACGGCTACTGCCCGCACGTCGTGGTCCGTCGCAAGGCGCTCGTCCTGGAGGACGTCTGCGACTACCCGCGCTTCGCGGGCAACCCGGTCGTGGACGAGATCGGCATCCGCTCGTACATGGGCGCGCCGCTGATCGACCGTACCGGCGTCGCGCTGGGCACCATCTGCGTGGTCGACACCGACGTCCGGCCGTGGGGGCGTGCCGGTCTCGAGACGATCAAGGCCATGGCGGCCGAGCTGATGGAGCAGATCAACCGGCGCGAGGACGGCATGTTCTGACCGTCACCGCGTGACATGCCGGAGCCCCGGTACGGCCGAGACCGTACCGGGGCTCCGGCATGTCGGTACTCCGGAAGGTCCGCGTACCTTCCGGAAGGTCCGTGTGCCCGGCGTCCCAGGGGGATCAGGCGTGCATCGGCTCCAGCTCCAGCTCCAGGTCGGGTGTCCTGACCAGCTCGGAAAGCCGCTCGGACCAGCTGCCCTTGTCCTGGCCGAGGGCGACCTCGGCCAGGCGCAGGAGCTGGATGTCGGAGGTGCCGGCCGGGGCGAAGATGTGGTGCGCGTCCCGGAGGTACCGCTCGATGGCCCGGTCCGTGAAGAGGCCCGCCGCGGCGTGGATCTCCATGGCGTTGCGGCCGGAGTCGATCGCCGACTCGACGTTGACGAGCTTGGCGTTCATCAGCTCGGCATCGCAGGAGCGGCCCTGGTCGAGCAGGTGCACGGCGTGGTACGCGGCCAGCCGGGCGGTCATCAGCCGGGACTGCATCTGGCCCAGCTTCAGCTTGACCGTCGGGAGGTCGTGGAGCGGCTTGCCGTAGCGGATCCGCTCGGACGCGAAGCGGGTGGTCTCCTCCAGGATCGCCTGGTGGATGCCGAGGGAGACGGCGGTGAGGTTGGCCCGCCCGTACAGCACGCTGGAGGAGTACGCGACGGACAGGCCGTCGCCCTCGTCGCCGAGCCGGTTGGCGGCCGGCACCCGGCAGTTCTCGAAGATGAGCTCGCCGAAGCTGAAGCCGTGGAGTCCCATCGCCGTCTGCTGCGGACCGGTTCTGAACCCCGGGCGATCGGATTCGACCAGGAAAGCGGTGAGTCCCTTCGATCCAGGACCGGTCCTGACCACGACGCCGTGCAGATCGCCCACGTGGCTGTTGCCGACGAAGACCTTGCGGCCGTTCAGGATGTAGTCGTCGCCGTCCCGCACCGCGCTGGCGCTCATGCCGAGGACGTGACCGCCCGACTCGGGCTCGGTGACCGCGATGGTCGGCAGGCACTCACCGGCGGCGATCGTCGGCAGCCAGGTCTTGCGCTGCTCGTCACTGCCGAAGTGGACGATCTTCGCCGTGCCGAGCTGCGAGGCCTGGACCATGGCGCCCATCGCGCCGCTGACCCGGGAGAGCTCCTCGATGATGATCGTCTTGGCCAGGTGGCCGGCCCCCATGCCGCCGTACTCCTGGCTGATTGTCGCGCCCAACCAGCCCTGCTCGGCGATGCGTCGGGACAGCTCGTGGTGGACCGTCCGCGATGCCTCCATCTCGGCTATCCGTGGCCGAACCTCACTCTCCGCGAAGTCGCGGACCTTCTCCCTGAGCTGATGATGCAGGCGGCTGCTGAAGTAGCTGTCCATCCGAGTCCCTCCCGCGAAGCTCCTGATCGGCGAGTCGACCGAGCAGGTGGTGCATCGGCAGTGGCCCCGTCCCGAACAGGCCGACCACTTCATGGTGTTGATCTTTCCGGGGTGGAGCAATATCGCCACGATTTTTGGCCGAAAACGGAACGGTTGACGTTTGTTTCCGACTATGTTTCGCGTGCTCTTGGCCTGCTCGGTCCGATCCCGGGTCCCTTCCCCGTGGGCATCTTTCTGCCACATGCCAACGGCAACGAACTCTCGGGCATATGGCCGCGACCTCCCCCGCTTCACCACATCCGCCCCTTCATCATCAGAGAGGCGGCATTCCGGATCTCTTCCCTCCTCCTTCCTGCCCAGGTGACGAGCCCCCCGGACCCACCCGACGCCCCTCTCCGCCCCCCACCGGGGGCGCGCGGGCGCACCCCCCAGCGCACCAGCGCGTCACACAGAGTGAGCAATCCCTTCCGTGTGCACCCCCTCCCACGCCCACCACGAAAGGCGTTCGTGACCACCCGAGAAAGTGCGGTATTGTTCTCATGCGCGTTCAGCCAGGGGAAACCCCAGGTCAGACGGGCACCGGGACGTGGCGCAGCTTGGTAGCGCACTTGACTGGGGGTCAAGGGGTCGCAGGTTCAAATCCTGTCGTCCCGACTCGAAAGAGTCGCAGGTCAGAGGCCGTTTCAGAGCAATCTGAAACGGCCTCTGACTCGTTTTGGGGACCAGTTGGGTACCAACTCGCCTTGACCCCGTGTCGACGAGGCCGCTGGGAGCGACCTTGCCCCAGCCCCGGTACTCGGCGTGGGAGGCGGCCACGAGCGCGTCGGCCGGCTCGGCGGGCGCTTCCCAGTCGGGCAGGCTGGTGCTCGCGGGCCGGCACTACGCGTACCTGTCATCCTGAGAGATGGGGGTCGTGCGTCTTCAATTCCGGACCGCGTAGGGCGAGTTCCATGTTCGTGTCGCCGTAGAAGGAGGACCCTGAGGCGGTTGCGCAGTTCGCCGGCCGGGACAGGCGAACCGAGGACCCCGGCGTTCCGGGGCCCTCGGTTCGTCAGGCGGGTGTCACGCCGCTTCCGACGTCACTGCGTTGTGGAGATTACGGCGCGAGGGCCATGTCGAAGAGGTGGATGTCGGCGTTGGCCGGCAGGACGACGAACGAGACCTGCTTGGCGGGGTCGAGGGGGATCGAGTGGGCGAAGACGCGGTACGCGATGCCGGCGTTGCCGTAGCCGCTCGGCCGGTTGCGCCCGTCGCTCGACGCCACGAGGGCCGCCCCGTGGGCGTTCGCGGGGTCGAACGACCAGTTCGGGAACCCGAACGTGCCTGACGTGGTGGTGCCGTCCGCGTAGTGCACGGTGGCGCTGCCGGTGGCGCCGCTGCCCACACCCGATCCGAGGAACACGAGCTTGCCGCCCGACCCGGAGAGGGTCACGGCCTGGCCGGAGGTGGAGACGTTGTCCTTGCTGCCGGGGGCGATGTCCGGCCAGGTCAGGCGGGCGCCGAGGGCGTTGACGGTGCCGCCTCGGATGAGGCCGGCGGCGGCCAGCTTCTGTGCGGAGAAGCTGTTGCCCTCGCCGTCGTAGTCGCCCGGTGCGGTGTCGGCCTCGTCCGTGATGCCGACGTTGTTGTACGCGGCGGCGAGGGAGGCCAGCGGTGTGCCGCTGAGCTCGGTGCGGGTGCCCGTGGCGGTGCCGAGGCCGTCGCCGCCCTGGTAGGTCGCCGTCGCGGTGAAGGTGCGGACGGTGAAGGCCGGGCGGCGCTCGGGCACCTGGATGCGGAAGGTGGCCCGGGCCGTGGCGCCGGCCGCGTACGTGCCGTCCACCGTCTGTGACGACGGCTGCACCGCCCAGCCCACCGGCCCGGCGAAGGACACCTTCAGCGACCGCAGCCGGTCGGGTCCGGCGTTCTTGATGGTGACCTGCACGGTCGAGATGGCGGGTCCGTCGAGGTCGACGGCGGATATGGCGACCTCCGTCTTCGCCCCTGCCGTGTCGGCCGGCGTCCCGGACGCCGGCTGCGCGGAGGCGGAGGCGGGGGAGAGGGCCACGACGGCGGTCACGGCCGCGGCCAGGGTCCTGAGGGCGGTGCCCCAGTGGCGGGGGTGTCTCATGTCTTCTGCTCCTGGAGAGGGGGTTGGGTCGATCGGCGCGTCAGGCGACGGGGGGCATGTCCGAGGGTCGGGAGTCGAGGCCCAGGCGCAGGTTGACCCAGTCGCCGCGGGTGAAGTCCGGTACGGTCACCGGTCGACCATCCTTCGCCAGGGACATGACACTCAGAGGTACCGGTGCGCACCACGCTGCGGAGTCGTAGACGTCGATGTCGGGGACGAGGCCGGCCCGCATCTGCTGGACGGTGCGCCACTGGAGGACGTAGTCCATGCCCCCGTGGCCGCCGTTGTTCGCCGCGTCGTCGCCGATCTTCTTCCACAGCCAGTGGTCGAACTCCTTGCGGTACGACCCGAAGTCCCGCCAGGAGTGCCCGCCGTGGTCGGGCTCCACGTAGATGCGTCCGCCGTCGGACGACACCACGCCCGCGTAGTCCTCGAAGATGCCCCGGCTGCCGGCGAGGGTGTTGATGCGGCTGTACGGCCGCGGCGAGCTGACGTCGTGCTCGGCCCGGATGACGCGGCCCTGCGCCGTGTCGATGAGGCAGGTGACGAGGTCGCCGTTGACGTAGGTCTCGTTCCACGAGGGGTGCGAGCGGTCGACGAAGCGGGCCCGGTAGTCGGCGAGGCCCTTGGGCTCGGTGGCGGTGGCGCGCAGGGTGGTCATCCGGTCCCCGCGGTTGATGTCCATGGCGGCGGCGATCGGCGCGAGGCCGTGCATGGCGTAGAAGGAGGCGGTGCTGCGGGTGTGCCAGAGCCGCCGCCAGCTGTCGGTGTAGTACGTGTCGGAGAACAGCAGCGCGCGCAGGTCGTGCAGGTAGCCGCCGTGGCCGTTGGTGATGTCGCCGAACATGCCTTCGTGCGCCATTTTCAGCATGGCCAGCTCGTTCCGGCCGTAGCTGCAGTTCTCCGCGAGCATCAGGTGCCTGCGGGTGCGCTCGGAGGTGTCGACGAGGTCCCACAGCTCGTCGAGCTCGGTGGCGATGGGCAATTCGACGATGACGTGCTTGCCGGCCAGCAGCGCGGCCTTGCCCTGCTCGTAGTGGAACTCCCAGGGCGTGGCGATGTAGACCAGATCGATGTCGTCGCGCTTCAGCAGCTCCGCGTGCGAGTCGGCGGAGCCGCCGTACTCGGCGGGACGCGGCTTGCCCTTGCCGACGAGCTGGTCGGCGGTCCGCTTGGCGCGGTCGGCCCGGATGTCGCACACGGCGGTCACGACGCAGCCGGGCACCGAGGCCCAGCCCAGGGTCATGCCGCTGCCCCGGTTGCCGAGGCCGATGACGCCGACGCGGACGCTGGCGTGGACGTCATGGGCGACGCCGATCATGCTCTTCTGCCCGGGCCCGCGGCGGGGTGTCCCGGGCGCCGGTGCCGCGGCGGCTTCCAGAGCCGTCGCGCCGAGCCCGGCCATGGCGGCTCCGGTGGCGACCGCTCCTCCCATAAGTGAACGACGCGAAAGGGAAGGGAACTTGGGCATGGCGCTCCTCGGTGCGAAGGCGGGCTCGTATGAGGCACGACTCTGGCGGTGACCACACCTCGTGTCAATAGATGCTCGAAACAGCTCCCTAGTGAGTATCTTCAATCAACTGGAATGCGTGAATCGAGCACCCTCCGGGCACTGTCGGAGTGGAGGTCGCCGAGCGCGAGCGGGCACGAAGGGGCGGCCGCCCGGTCGGAGGACCGGGCGGCCGTGTGAGGGGGCGGGTGGAGGTTGCTACTGACCGATGAAGCCCGTGTACAGGAGGCTGTTGGGCGAGCCGGAGCCGATGCTCGTCGGCTTGCCCTTGGTGGCGTTGTCCTTGAGGGCCGCCTGGACCTGGGCCGGGGTGGCCGTGCGGTTGGCCGAGAGGTGGAGCGCCGCCGCGCCGGTCACGTGCGGGGTGGCCATGGAGGTGTCGGACATGGTGGCGGAGGCGGTGTTGCTCGTGATGCCGACCGAGACGATGTCGGAGCCGGGCGCGAAGATGCCGACGCAGGAACCGATGTTGGAGAAGCTGGAACGACTGTCGGTCCGGGCGCTCGCGCCGACCGCAGTGGGGAACGCTAAACGGATTCGTGCACGAGTCCAGGATGGACGGCACAGTTCGCGAACGGAGAACGAATCGGGGGCGGCGTGCGCCGAAGCGGCTTGGTAGGGCTGTGGAGGTCGCGACGGCGTGGGCGTGCGTCGCGTGACGCGTTTCCTGGCCGGGTGGCCTGATCTTGGCTCGCTCGTACGGATGAAGGCTCGTACTTCCTCGCGCACGTCGTGGTCCTGGCCCGCGAGGCTCGCATCGACAGTTTGCCGCCGGTCAGGCGATGACGACGATGGAGGACACGGCCCGATGAGCACCAACGAGACGTACATGGACTTGAACATCGAACCGAAGCCGATCCGCGGGCATCTTCTCGGCGCCGCGACCGTCGTCTTCGGCGATGACCAGGAGAACGGGCGCCGGGAGACGATCGTCTTCTCCGGGTTCACCCAGATCAACAAGTGGCCCATGCCCGGTTTCGAGCACGAGGTCGACGAGAAGAAGAACGCGTCGTTCAACGCCGAGCTGATCTCCGCTCCCGAGGTCGGGATCAAGGGCTACAGCTACGAGTTGAACGACCGCATCCAGATCCTTACGAACCCGTTCCGACCCAACCAGGGCCGTGTCGGGCAGACAGTGGCCGGTGCGAACTTCCCCGCGGAGTTCCGGCTCCGTCGGTTCGGGATCATCGAGACCAGCACCCTGCGGCTGGTCAACAAGGACGGCATCGACACGGTGGGTGCCCTGGACGGGGTGCCGCCCTTCAAGGAGCCGCTGACCGGCCCCTTCCTCGACGCGAAGCTCGGCGGGAACGCGGATGCCCGGCCGGCGACGAACGTGCTCCGCGCTGCCGGCCCGTCGGTGGCCTGGTACACGTCCGACGACGAGAACGCGCCGGCCGGGGACGCTCCGGCGCTGTTCTTCGCCAAGGGTCAGAACTCCTTCACGACCATGCTCGTCGACCCCTCGCTGATCATGCAGAGCACCCTGGAGGGATCCCTGACCCTCACGGTCGACGGCAAGACCGTCAAGGTGGACCTGGCAGGCAATCGTGCCCTGGCCGGCGGTGCGGAGATCCTCCTGTTCGGACCCGAGAAGCACGACAAGGGCCTCGGAGTGCAGGCCCAGTTGTCCCGCCTGGCGGTGGTCGGCGACTGCGCCGAGCTGGGCGGGCGCGTCATGCTGCGGGCGAGCTGGGCGCGGCCCTCGGAGGGCGCGTACGGCAAGGGCGACGAAGACAGCCTCAGCCGCGTCGCCTACCCGGCGGACCTGCACCTGAACACGCACTTCGAGCTCTCCACGCCTACCGGCACCCTCTACGCGGACGCAGGGGTACCGCTGTTCGGCCGCCCGGACTCCCTGGAGGCCGAGGGCACCGAACTGCGCGCCGAGAGCGCCGACGTCCCGCTGGTGACGGAGTCCGGCACGACCAAGGCCCGCATCACCGACGTCCGGCTGGTCATGCGCGACACGTGGGCCGGCGAGTCGGCGCCGGTCAGCGACTGACGGCTCGGCACACGCGCCCTTGCGGAACTCGGCGCCTCCCGGTGCGCCGGCAGCTGCCGACCCTTCGTGCTGGTCCGGCCCCAGTCGGCCGGCCCAGCGCCAGGGGCGAGCACCCTCCAGCTCGGCGCCCTGATCGCGGTCGATGGCGTTGTGGCGCGAGGGTCATGGGTGCTTCGCGCAGCCGAGAGCCGGTACGGCTCCCCCCGTACCGGCTGCAACAGGTGCGGCGCGATTCCTGGATTGGGGGATCTACCTCGCGTCGCGGACCGACGAGCCGGCGGCGATGAGGGCTGCGGTTCCTGCGGTGGCTGCCAGGGCGGCGAACAGGGGTGGGTGGCCGCCCAGCGGTGGGGCGAGGAGGGCTGAGGTGAAGGGGGCGAGGGCTGATGCGGTCATGGCGGGGGCGCTGAGGAGTCCGGAGAGCGTGCCGTAGTGGGTGGTCCCCCATCGGTCGGTGATGGCGGTGGCCTGGAGGAGGGTGAGGTTGCCGCGTACCACGCCGGCGGCGATGGACAGGGCTGTCACGAGGGCGTAGGGGCCGGGTGTGAGGGCGAGGGCGGCGGTGGTCAGGCTTCCGAGGGTGATGAGGACGACGGTCCGGGTGGTCGTGTCGGTGCGGCGGGCGAGCGTGGCGTAGAGGGTGCGGCCGAGGGTTTGGCCGGCGCCGCCGAGGCCGAGGGCCCAGGCGGCCTGGCTGGTGGTGTAGCCGCGTTCGAGTAGGAGCGGGACGAGGGTGACGACGACGGCGTACATGGCGAACGCCGAGAGGGTGAACGCCAGGGCGAGCAGCAGGAAGGGGCTGCTGCGGACCACGTTCTGCGGGGTGGTGTCGGTGTGGGCAGGTGACGGTGGGGCCGGTGGCCACGGTGCTCTGAGGGCGAGGGCGTGGGCCGGAATCGTGATGGCGGCGAGGATCGCGGCGAGCACGAGGTAGGTGGACCGCCAGGACAAGTGATCGGCGAGGACGGCGGTGAGAGGTGCGAAGACGGTGGAGGCGAGGCCGCCGGCGAGGGTGACGATGGTGAGGGCGCGGACATGGTCGGGCGTCCACCAGCGGGTGACTGCGGCGAAGGCGGGCTGGTAGAAGGTGGCGGCCATGGCGAGCCCGGCCAGGGCCCATCCGGCGAAGAACACCGGGAGGTTGGGAGCGAGGGCCACGATCGACAGGCTCAGGGCTCCGAGGACTGACCCCGTGGTCATGATGGTCCGGGGGCCGTGGTGGTCGATGATGCGGCCGACGCGGATTCCGGCGATGCCGGAGATGACGAGGGCGAGCGAGAAGGCGGCCATGGTGGCGCCGGTGGACCAGCCGGTGGCGGCGGTGATCTGGGGGTTCAGGACGGGGAAGGCGTAGTAGACGATTCCCCAGCCGGTGATCTGGGTGGCGCAGAGCGCGGGCAGGACGGCGCGGGGCCGCGACCGGTCCCCTGTTCCGGTCG
>NZ_JBHJQI010000133.1:9638-25279 GCF_042262805.1 Streptomyces sp. NPDC056361 | reverse complement strand
ACCTTCCCGTCGTCGCCCGCGGGGCAGACGGGAAGGTGACGACAGGCCCTGGGCGCATTGCCTACTCCACCCGGATCCACTTCGCCTCGGACGGGATGCCGTCCCGGTCGGTGACGAAGAGCATGTACCAGCCGGGCGGGACGAGGGTCCGGTCCTGCGGTACGTCGACGGTGACGGTCATCCCGTCCTGGCTCCTCGTCAGGCCGAGCGCGATCGAGCGCTGTTCGACGTCCGTGGTGTGGGTGACGGCGCTCGGCCGCATGAGCCGGGCCTTGGCGATCCGGCCGGCGTCCTTCGTCTTGAAGGTGGCGCGGCCGTTCTGGTCGAGTTCCGGTGACCCCTCCCCCAGGACGGGACGGTCGGCGCCCGCCCGGTGGAGGTAGGGCGGGGTGAAGACCTCGATGCGCTGCTCGAAGGTGCCGAGCTTGGTGTTGTCCTTGTCGTCGAAGAGCGGGTCGGAGCCGAAGGTGGCGACCCGGCCGTCGGGGAGCAGCAGCGCCTCGGAGTGGTAGTTGCGGCCGACGGTGGGTTCGGCGGCCCCGGTGAAGGCGTTGCTCTCCGGGTCGTAGAACTGCGCCTTGAGGATGTCGCTGCCGCTGCGGCCCCGGTAGTCCTCGGAGCCGCCGGTGGTGAAGACGGAGTCGTCGGGCATCAGGACGCTGCTGAGGTAGCGGGTGCCCTGCGGGAGCGGGGGGCCGTCGGCGAAGGCGGGGCTGTCCTTCGACAGGTCGATGATGGAGGTGCGGGCGGTGGACTTGGCGGACTCGCCGACCCCGCCGCCGCCGAGGACCATGACCTTCTGGGCCTGGGCGGGCGGCAGCAGCAGGGAGGCGGAGGTCTCCAGCTGGTCGGGCCGGGTCAGGCCGCCGAGCTTGGTGAAGGAGTTCTTCTCCAGGTCCCAGATGCCGGGTTCGCGGCCCTTCTCGGCGGGGCCGTAGCCGGCGTTGGAGCCGGTGTAGAGGAGCTTGCCGCCCTTGGTGAGGAAGAGGGAGGGGTAGGTGGGGAAGTAGCGGAAGGGGCCCTTGGACCACTTCTTGGTCTCGGGGTCGTAGTACTCGTTGTCGCCGGGGACGACGTCGCCGACGTCGTTGAGCCCGGAGACGGCGAGGACCCGGCCGTCGTCGAGGGTGACGAGGGTGGGGTACCAGCGGGCGTCCTTCATGGGGGCGACCGGGATGTACTTCTCCGCCTTGGGGTCGAACTCGTAGGCGCCCTTGATGCCCTGGAAGTCCTGCTTCTCCGTGGTGAGCTTCTGCGCGAGGCCGTAGACGTTGTCGGCGGCCTCGCCCTTGAGGCCGACGACCTCGTACTGCGCGGCCTCGGTGGTGAGGGCCTGCGGGCCCTCCTTGCGCGCCTCGACGAAGACGCGCGCCTCGGCGGCGGTCACCTTGGTCTCCCACGGCTTCATCTGGCCGCTCTTGAAGTAGGAGATCTCGAACTCGCGCTTGGCCTTGGGGACGGTGACGTCGAACTTGGAGACGTACTCGACCCCGGACGGGGAGCGGAAGACGGTGCCCTTCTTGAGGGTGACCGCCTTGTCGGGGCTCTCGTTCTTGACCCGCATGCCGCCGCCGGCCTTCTTCACCTCGCCGTCGAGGATCTCGTAGCGGGCGGTGCCGCCGGCGACGAGCAGCCGCCCGTCGGGGAGCTGGGAGTGGCCGGAGCAGAAGAAGTCCTCGGGGGTGGGGATCTTCTTGAAGGTGTTGTTCACCGGGTCCCAGAGGATGGACTCGAAGGTCCCGGCGTCGAAGTTCTTCTGGCTGTTGCCGGAGCCGGCGATCAGCAGCACCTTGCCGGTGTGCAGGAGCGCCGCGTGGATGGCGTTGACGCGGTACGGGGCGGGGACGGCGACCTCGTCCCAGGAGCCGAACTCCCGCATGTACTCGGGCCGGGCGATCTTGTAGGCGTGGTACTTCTCCTCCGCGAAGGAGACGGCGGCGGGGGCGTTGAGCGCCGCCAGGAGCAGGACGGCCGCGGCGCCGAGCAGGGTCTTCTTGAACTTCTTCGACGGCCGGTGGGCCATGGCTCAGTTCCCTCCGGTCCTCGTGGGAGCGGGTGCGGTCGGCGTGGGCGGGATCGCCGTGACGGCGGGGCGCACCTCGACTCCCTCGCGGGCGTCGGCGAGGCCGCGGGCCCTGACGCGGGCGCGGGCGAGCTCACGGGCCCGCCGGGTCCGGCGCCCGCGCACGGCGGTGAGGGCCCAGAGCGCGATCGGGGCCAGGGCGATGACCAGGGCGAGTACGGCCCAGGTGCGCATGGCGGCGTGGGTGTGGCCGAAGTGGGTGGAGGCGACGAGCGAGGCGACGAGGACGACCGCCCAGTAGAGGTGGATGCGGAAGGTGCGGACCCGGTCGGGGCTGGCCTCGCCCCCCTTGGGGGTGACGACGAAGCGGCCTCGGGTGCGGAGGATCGCCGAGCCGAGGGACTTGAGGTAGACGGGCGCGGAGAGCGCGGACATCGCCATGCCGGCGAGGCCGCCGGATCCCTCGGGTTCGTGGGGCGAGACGTTGTGGCGCCGGTTCCAGAGGTAGAGGCCGATCTGGAGGGCGACGGCGTCGCTGTAGATCATCAGCCACACCTGGGTGGAGACCTGGGTGCCGGAGGCGCCGAGCCACAGGTAGAGGACGCAGCTGAGGATGCCGAGGAGCCAGTTGACGGCCGTCATCGGGTAGTAGACGAGCATCAGGGTGTAGTTGAGGAAGCGGCCCGGCGGGGTGCGGAAGGGCGCCTTCCAGAACTGCTTGAGGATCGTCTCGTAGGTTCCCCGGGACCAGCGGAGCTGCTGGGTGAAGAAGTCGGTCCAGGAGGCCGGTCCCTCACCGACGGCGAGCACGTCGGGGGTGTAGACGGAGCGCCAGAAGCGGCCGGTGCCCGGGTTCTTCCTGCGGTGCAGTTCGAAGCCGGTGGCCATGTCCTCGGTGACGGAGTCGCACAGGCCGCCGATCTGCTTGAGGGCGGAGGTCCGCACGACGTTGTTGGTGCCGACGAACATGGGCGCGCGGTAGCGGTTGCCGGCCCGCTGGATGAGGGCGTGGAAGAGGAACTGCTGGGATTCGGCGGCCTTGGTGACGAGGTTGTCGTAGTTGCCGTAGACCTGCGGGCCGACGACGAAGGCGACGTCGGGGTCGCGGAAGTATCCGAGCATCCGCTCCAGGAAGTTGGGGAGCGGGACGTGGTCGGTGTCCACGGAGGCGAAGAAGTCGTAGTCGTCGCCGTGCTGGGCGAGCCAGGCGTTGTAGTTGCCGTGCTTGGTCTTCGCCTTGTGGACGCCCTTCCTGCGGTTCCACTCGGGGACGCCGGCGCGGGTGAAGTGGCGTACGCCGAGTTCCGCGCAGAGCGCCTTGGCCTCGGCGGAGTCGCCCTCGTCGAGGAGCCAGACGTCGAGCGGTCCGTCGTGCCGCAGTCGCACGGCGCCTTCGAGGGTGCCGCGGACCATGGGGAGCGGTTCCTTGCCCGGGACGTACGTGGTGAGGAAGGCGACGCGGGTGCCCTTCTCGGCGTACACGGGTATCGGGTCGCGGGCGACCATGGTGGCGTGGGCGATCGACGTGACGTTCACCAGCATGAAGAAGCAGATGAGGCCGATCGACACGAGCATCACGGTGTCGTACGGCACCCGCCAGGTGTCGTCTCCCTCGCGGACGGTCCAGTGGCTCGGCCAGACCAGGTAGGCGAGGAGCAGCGCCGACAGGAGCGGCGCGAGGCACATGAGCAGGACGGCTCGTATTCGGTGCGGCTCCTTCGAGAGCAGGCTTCGGTACTGCACCTTGTACCCCGCTGGGTCCGGCTCCGTGAGCGGGCCGGCGAGTCGGCTGTAGGTGTCGTAGTCGTAGCCTCCCGGTCGCACGGTGCCTCCAGCTGTCGTCGAACGAGTCGATACCCCATCAAAGGGGGACATCTTTCGGCGTGTCGACTGGAGTAGTCCGAGTGAGGGTTTTTACCGGCTGCGACCGCTCTGCCGACGCAGCGTGTAGGCGACGGCCTTCCGGGCGACCGGGTTGAGCTCCTCGACGGCCGC
Source organism: Streptomyces sp. NPDC056361 (assembly GCF_042262805.1). Lineage (NCBI taxonomy): Bacteria > Bacillati > Actinomycetota > Actinomycetes > Kitasatosporales > Streptomycetaceae > Streptomyces > Streptomyces sp. NPDC056361. Next base: position 21,261 of record NZ_JBHJQI010000133.1, on the reverse strand, counting down.
CATCAGAGCGCCGAGCTGCTCCAGGGCCGCGAAGGCCGACTCGGCGCCGGCGGGGTCGACGCCCTCGTAGAGCCCGAGGCCGATGAAGGAGGCGCCGACCGCGCGGGCGAGCCCGGCGGGGTCGGTGAACTCGGCGAGCGGCGTCTCCGCGAGGACGCGGACGAGCACCTGCTCGATCTCGGCGATCCACAGGTCGAGCCCGGCGGCGGTGGCGGGCACGAGCCGGGGGTGCGTCTGCGCCCCGGCGAGCAGCTGCCCGAGGAAGGCGACGTGCCCGGCCTCCCGCTCCTCGTCGTGCATCTCGCGCCCGAAGGCGAGCAGCTCGGTGAGGCTGCCGATGGAGCGGAGGCGCTCGCGGTGGCGGGCGACCCGCTGCTCGGCGCCGTGCCGGCAGGCCGCGGCGAGCAGTTCGTCGACGGATCCGAAGTGGTAGAAGACCAGGGCCTGGTTGACCCCCGCGGTGGTCGCGATGGCACGCGCGGACGCCTTCGCGATGCCCTGCTCGACGAGCGTGCGAAGGGCCCCTTCGAGCAGCTTCTCCCGGGTCTCCTGGCTCCGGACGTCCTGCGCCGCCGCCTTGCGGCCCTTCACGCCTGCGCCGGCGACGTCCCCGCTCATGCCCGTACCTCCTCGCGCACCGGGCGCAGCCCCGCGCGCACCCCACGGGAGGGTACGTCGGCGTATGCGGCGGTGAACGACCCCTGGTAGCCGAAGAGCGGTCCGAAGTACCGGTTCACCACCCGGACGTCGATGCGGAAGCGGCCGGTGCGTTCGTCGAAGGACTCGCGCACCTCGGCCCGGCCGCCGACCAGCTCCGGCACGCGCACGTCCAGCGGGCCCTCGCGGAAGCGGTGTTCGCCGGAGGTGATGAGGAGCGAGCCGTCGGGCTGGGCGGAGGGGTGCAGATCGCTGGCGAGGTGCTGGTGCGTGCCGAGGTAGTCGAGGACGTGGTCGCCTCCGGGGCCGAGGACCATCGTGGCGTCGAAGCGCCGGGGCCCGCCGGGCAGGGCGAAGGTGCGGACGAAGGTGACGGTCTCCCGCCCGAACGAGTCGGCGTACGGCACGTTCTCGATCCGGAAGGGGACGTCGCGGCCGGTGCGGGGCAGCAGGATGTTGCGCAGTCCGCCGACCGCGAGGAACGGCTTCACGAACGCCCGGCCGTGCCAGATGCGGTCCATGACGCCCCGCCCGACGCACATCTCCCCGCTCGCGAGGCCCACCGAGAAGCGGCGCCGGATCTCCGGGTGCAGCCGCTCGAACTCGGCGTCCCCCATGGCGGTGCGGAAGATCGAGGGCACGGCGGTCGTGGTCACGGCTGCTCCAGGGCGGCGAGGAGTCGGGGTGCCCGGGTGCGGGCGGGCGGGGTGCGCAGGCAGCGCCGGGCCGCGGGGGTCCGCGACGAGGGCGGTACGAGGACGGCGAGGGCCAGTCCGAGGACGGTGAGCGGCACGGCGGCGAGCGCGGCGAACCCCAGCGGCAGCGAGCCGGCGGCCCACGGCACGGCCACGGCCAGCACCCGGGCGAGGAGTTCGAGGAGCCAGCGGTTGCGCGAGCGCTCGGGGGTGATCCCCCGCTCGCACCAGAGGCGCAGCCGGTCGAAGGACCAGGCCGTGGCCCAGCCCATGAGGGGCCGGAAGACGAGCCGGTCGGCGACGCGGCCCGCGAGGCCCCAGCGCGGCCGGTAGTCGTAGCCGGTGAGGAAGCGGACGCCGTCGGCGGTGGGCACGTACCTCCAGTAGCCGCTGCCCTCGGCGAGCAGGGACAGCGGGTGCGGCGAGGCGAAGCGGAGGGCCGAGACCCGTTCGCCGCCGGCCCGGTGGCGCTCCCCCGCGGAGACACCGGTGCCGGCGACGGCCAGGAAGGGCAGCACGCGGGTCGCGTACCGGAAGCGCTGGGGTTCGTCCCCGGCGCGCGGCAGGTAGGAGATCTCCGTGAAGCGGAGGTCCCACCGCTGGTGGCGCTCCGGTTCCTGCGTGCGGTCCCAGAGCGTGTCCAGGTCCGCGCGCACACGTGTCTCGATGTAGAGACCCATTGCCGTTCTCCCAGCTCAATCGGCATTTTGAGCGACCGCTCAAAACTGCCCCGCGGCTGAAGGTAGCGGATTTTGAGCAGTCGCTCAACCCTCGGACGCGAAGCAGCCCCCGACCCTTGACCAGGACCGGGGGCTGCCGCGTTCACGCGTCGGCGTCAGGCGCCGAGGTGTCGCTCCACCGTCTCGACCTTCGCGGTCAGACCGTCCGTCACACCCGGCCGGATGTCGGCCTTCAGCACCAGCGAGACGCGCGGGGCACGGGCCTCGACGGCGGCGACGGCGCGCTTCACGACGTCCATCACCTCGTCCCACTCGCCTTCGATCGAGGTGAACATGGCGTCGGTGCGGTTCGGGAGTCCGGACTCGCGGACCACTCGGACCGCGTCGGCGACGTACTCGCCGACCTCCTCCCCCACGCCCAGCGGGGTCACCGAGAACGCGACGATCACGCCTTCACCGCGCCCTCGGCCGCCTCGGCCCGCGCGCGGGAGGCGATGACCGCGCCCTCGGCCTCGCGCTTGAGCTTCCGCTCGGCGTAGAAGCCGCCCAGGGGCAGCACCGAGAGGACGAAGTAGAGCGCGGCGGTCCCGAAGCTCCACTTGGTGCGGTTCCAGGCGTCCAGCCAGAAGAGGACGTACAGGATGAACAGCACGCCGTGGATCGCGCCCATGACCGGCACCGCGTTGAAGTCCGTCGTCCGCTTGAGCACCGAGCAGACCAGCAGGAGCAGGAACGAGACGGCCTCCGGCGCGGAGACGAGCCGGAGCCGGTGGAGGGAGGAAGCGGTCTTGATGTCCACGGAGGGGGTCACCTTCGTTCGATCTTGTGAACGGATGCACAAGGGCCCGTCCATTGTGCACGGCGACTTTGCTGTCTCTTTAGGCGGGGGCCCAGTACCTTCCTTTGGTGGCAACGTTCCGACTCCAAGGCAGCAAAGTGCTCGCCGTCTCCATGACCGGCGACTCCGTCAAGGCGAAGAACGGCTCGATGGTCGCCTACGACGGCCAGATGGCGTTCAAGAAGATGAGCGGTGGCGGTGAGGGCCTGCGCGGCATGGTGACCCGCCGGCTCACCGGTGAGCAGATGGAGGTGATGGAGGTACGCGGCCAGGGCACCTGCTGGTTCGCCGACCGGGCCTCCGAGATCAACCTCGTGTCCCTGCACGGCGACAAGCTCTGGGTGGAGGCCAGCAACCTGCTCTGCACCGACGCGGGGCTGCGCACCGGCACCACCTTCACGGGGCTGCGCGGCGGCGCGACCGGCAACGGCCTCTTCACCACCACCGTCGAGGGCACCGGCCAGGCGGCGATCATGTCCGACGGCCCGGCCGTCGTGCTGCGGGTGACCCCGCAGTACCCGCTCCAGGTCGACCCCGGCGCGTACATCGCCCACCAGGGCAACCTCCAGCAGCACTTCCAGTCGGGTGTGACCTTCCGCACCCTCATGGGCGAGGGCGGCGGCGAGGCCTTCCAGATCCGCTTCGAGGGGGACGGCCTCGTGTACGTCCAGCCGAGCGAGCGGAACACGATCGGGGGCGACGTCTGATGCCGTTCCGCGAGATCAACTCGAAGATGGTCGAGGCGACCGTCATCCCCGGGCAGCGGATGTTCAGCCAGCGCGGCGCGATGCTCGCGTACCGCGGCGACGTCACCTTCACGCCGAACATGGCGGGCGGCCAGGGCGGCCTGATGTCGATGATCGGCCGCCGGGTGGCCGGCGAGGCGACCCCGCTGATGACCGTCGAGGGCAGCGGCACCGTGATGTTCGGTCACGGCGGCCACCACATCCAGGTGATCGCGCTCACCGGCGACACCCTGTACGTCGAGGCCGACCGCCTGCTCGCCTTCGACGGCACCCTGGAGCAGGGCACGATGTTCATGGGCTCGCAGGGCGGGGTCATGGGCATGGTCCGCGGCCAGGTGACCGGCCAGGGCCTCTTCACCACGACGCTCAAGGGCCACGGCTCGGTGGCCGTCATGGCCCACGGCGGGGTCATCCAGCTGCCGATCAACCCGGGCAGCCCGGTCCACGTCGACCCGCAGGCCTACGTGGCCCACCACGGCGACGTGCACAACAAGCTCTCCACCGCGCTCGGCTGGCGCGACATGGTGGGGCGCGGCTCGGGCGAGGCCTTCCAGCTGGAGCTGAGCGGCAGCGGCGCGGTGTACGTCCAGGCCTCGGAGGAGAAGCTGTGAGCACCCCTGTCATCCACGACCCGCACTCCCTGCCGTCGGACGACAACGTCAACCCGTACACCTTCTGCGTGGAGCTCAAGGGCTCCCAGTGGTTCCTGCAGAAGGGGAAGATGATCGCCTACTACGGGCGGATCGAGTTCAACGGCATCGGCCACGGCCGGCTCGACCGGCTGGTCCGGACGTCGTTCCACTCGCCGCTGCACGCGAGCGACTGGGTGGTGGCCGAGGGCAGCGGCAAGATGCTGCTCGCGGACCGGGCCTTCGACGTGAACTCGTACGACCTCGACCAGGGCAACCTGACGATCCGCTCGGGCAACCTCCTCGCGTACCAGCCCACGCTCGCGCTCAAGCAGTCGATCGTGCCGGGCTTCGTGACCCTGATCGGCACCGGCAAGTTCGTGGCCGCGTCGAACGGCCCGGTGGTCTTCATGGAGCCGCCGATGCGGGTGGACCCGCAGGCCCTCGTCGGCTGGGCCGACTGCCCCTCCCCCTGCCATCATTACGACCACGGCTACATGACCGGCGTGATGGGCGGCGTACGGGCCCTGACGGGCATCGGCGGCACCTCGGGCGAGGAGCACCAGTTCGAGTTCGTCGGCGCGGGCACGGTGCTGCTGCAGTCGACGGAGCTCCTCATGGCGGAGCGGGCGATCGGCGGGCCTCCCGCGCAGGCGGGTGTGCCCGGCGGGCAGCCGGCGCACGGTTCCGGCCAGGGCGTGCCCGGCTCGGTACCGCGCCTTCCCGGCCAGCTCGGCGACCTCCAGCGTCGCTTCGGTCTGTGAGCGGTAGTCTGCGGAGTGTGACGCCTTCGAACGCGCGCTCCCAGACTTCGTCAAGTATTCAACTTCTTAGGTAGAATCCATATATGGAGACCGAGACCGCAGCCACCCCCTGGCTCACCGACGGCGAGCAGTGCGCCTGGCGCACCTTCCTGGACGTCCAGAGAATGCTGACGTACCAGCTGGAGAGGGACCTCCAGCCGTTCGGCCTGACGATGAACGACTACGAGATCCTGGTGAACCTCTCGGAGTCGGCGGAGCGGAGGCTGCGCATGAGCGACCTCGCCGCGGCCACGCTCCAGTCCAAGAGCCGGCTCTCGCACCAGATCACCCGCATGGAGAACGCCGGACTCGTCCGCCGCGAGAACTGCGAGTCCGACCGGCGCGGGCTCTACGCCGTCCTGACCGACGACGGCATGGAGACCATGCGCAAGGTCGCCCCGCACCACGTCGAGTCGGTGCGCAGGCACTTCATCGACCAGCTCAGCGGAGAGGCCCTCGGCGACCTCCACGAGTCCCTGAAGCCGGTCGCGGAGCAGCTCCGCGGCCGCCGCGGCAAGCCGTGACCTGACAGAGAACGCGAAGGGCCTCTCCGGACGACCGGAGAGGCCCTTCGCGCGTGTACCGGGGTCAGTTTCCGGTCAGACTCGCGATCAGCTCGTCGGAGGCCGCGTACGGGTCGAGGGCGCCGGCCACGATCCGCTCGGCGAGCGCGTCGAGACGCCGGTCGCCGTGCAGGTCCCCGATGCGCTCGCGCAGGGCCGTGACCGCGATGGCCTCGACCTCGCCCGCGGCGCGGGCCCGACGGCGCTCCGCGAGGACCCCGTGCTCCTCCATCCAGGCGCGGTGCTTCTCCAGGGCCTCCACGACCTCGTCGACGCCCTCGCCGCGCGCCGCGACCGTCTTGACGATCGGCGGCCGCCAGTCGCCCGCGCCCCGCGCCTCGCCGAGGCCCAGCATGTGGTTGAGCTCGCGGGCGGTGGCGTCGGCCCCGTCCCGGTCGGCCTTGTTCACCACGTACAGGTCGCCGATCTCCAGGATGCCCGCCTTCGCGGCCTGGATCCCGTCGCCCATGCCCGGCGCGAGGAGCACGACCGAGGTGTCGGCCTGCGAGGCGATCTCGACCTCCGACTGCCCGACGCCGACCGTCTCCACCAGGATCACGTCGAAGCCGGCCGCGTCCAGGACGCGGATGGCCTGCGGGGCCGCCCAGGCGAGACCGCCGAGGTGACCGCGGGTGGCCATGGAGCGGATGTAGACGCCCGGGTCGGAGGCGTGCTCCGACATCCGGACCCGGTCGCCGAGGAGCGCTCCCCCGCTGAACGGCGAGGACGGGTCGACGGCCAGCACCGCGACCCGCTTGCCCGCCCGCCGGTAGGCGGTGACCAGCGCGGACGTCGACGTGGACTTGCCGACGCCGGGCGAGCCCGTCAGGCCCACCACGTACGCGCCGCCGGTGAGCGGCGCGAGCGCCGCCATCACCTCGCGCAGCTGCGGGGACGCCCCCTCCACGAGCGAGATCAGCCGGGCCACGGCCCGCGGCCTGCCCTCCCGTGCCTGGGTGACCAGAGCGGGGACGTCCACCATGTGCAGAGCTCCTTGCCTGGAGTGACTTACTTGCCGGAGACGCGGACGATCAGCGCGTCGCCCTGGCCGCCGCCGCCGCAGAGGGCGGCCGCGCCGATGCCGCCGCCGCGCCGCTTGAGCTCCAGCGCGAGGTGCAGCACGACACGGGCGCCGGACATGCCGATCGGGTGGCCGAGGGCGATGGCGCCGCCGTTGACGTTCACCTTCTCGGGGGTAACGCCGAGGTCCTTCATTGACTGCACGGCCACCGCGGCGAAGGCCTCGTTGATCTCGATCAGGTCGAGGTCCTCGACGGACAGGCCGTCCTTCTTGAGGGCGTGCAGGATCGCGTTGGACGGCTGCGACTGGAGCGAGTTGTCCGGGCCCGCGACGTTGCCGTGGGCACCGATCTCGGCGATCCACTCCAGGCCCAGCTCCTCGGCCTTGGCCTTGCTCATCACGACGACGGCGGCGGCGCCGTCGGAGATCTGCGAGGAGGTGCCGGCGGTGATGGTGCCGTCCTTGGCGAAGGCCGGGCGGAGCTTGCCGAGGGACTCGACGGTGGTCTCGGCGCGGATGCCCTCGTCCTTCGAGAAGATCACCGGCTCGCCCTTGCGCTGCGGGATCTCGACCGGGGTGATCTCGGCCTCGAAGATGCCGTTCTTCTGGGCGGCGGCCGCACGCTGGTGCGAGAGGGCGGCGATCTCGTCCTGCTCCGGGCGCTGGATGCCGAGGCGGGCGTTGTGCTTCTCCGTGGACTCGCCCATGGCGATGCCCTCGAAGGCGTCGGTGAGGCCGTCGTACGCCATCGCGTCGAGCATCTCGATCGCGCCGTACTTGAAGCCCTCGCGGGACTTCGGCAGCAGGTGCGGGGCGTTGGTCATCGACTCCTGGCCGCCGGCGACGACGACGTCGAACTCGCCGGCGCGGATCAGCTGGTCGGCCAGCGCGATGGCGTCGAGACCCGACAGGCACACCTTGTTGATGGTGAGGGCGGGGACGTTCATCGGGATGCCGGCCTTGACCGCGGCCTGGCGGGCGGGGATCTGGCCGGCGCCCGCCTGGAGCACCTGGCCCATGATCACGTACTGCACCTGGTCGCCGCCGATGCCGGCCCGGTCCAGGGCGGCCTTGATGGCGAAGCCGCCGAGGTCGGCGCCCGAGAAGGACTTGAGCGAGCCGAGGAGGCGACCCATGGGCGTGCGGGCGCCCGCGACGATCACTGAGGTGGTACCGGTCGTTCCAGACATGAGGCACGGCCCCTTGGGATGAGGAGTGAACGAGGGTTTACCGCCAATGTACTGAGCGGCGCCGCGCCGGGTCACCGGCCTGCCGGTGTGACGGCGCGCACGTTGCGTAACCACCTTCCCGGCGGTGCACTGGAGGAATGCTGACGCGAATCGACCACATCGGGATCGCCTGTTTCGACCTGGACAAGACTGTCGAGTTCTACCGTGCCACGTACGGTTTCGAGGTCTTCCACTCCGAGGTCAACGAGGAGCAGGGCGTCCGCGAGGCCATGCTCAAGATCAACGACACCTCCGACGGCGGGGCCTCGTACCTCCAGCTCCTGGAGCCCACCCGGGAGGACTCCGCGGTGGGCAAGTGGCTCGCGAAGAACGGCGAGGGCGTGCACCACATCGCCTTCGGAACGGCCGACGTGGACGGCGATGCCGACGACATCCGCTCCAAGGGCGTCCGGGTCCTCTACGACGAGCCGCGGATCGGCTCCATGGGCTCCCGGATCACCTTCCTCCACCCCAAGGACTGCCACGGCGTCCTCACGGAACTGGTCACCTCGGCCAAGCCGTCCGCTGACCGCTCCTCAGCGGAGCACTGACCTCCGGATTCCTGGCCCGGTAGAGTGGGCGACTCCGGGCCGGGGCCGGTCGGGGCTGCCCCGCGTGGCACCGAAGTCGGGATGTCGGGGTCGTCCGATCTGCCACGATTCCCCGGGGGTCCGTCCTCGTCCGTGAGGGCGGTGCTCGTTGGAGTGTTGCGACCAGGGGACGGATGGACCGCGCTGTGCGGGGCTACGAACGCCAGGAGAGCCACCGAGCCGAGGACGACCATCTCGCGAGGTTCGAAGCCGAGATGGACCGGCTGAAGACCGAGCGCGAGAAGGCCGTCCAGCACGCCGAGGACCTCGGTTACCAGGTCGAGGTCTTGCGCGCCAAGCTCCACGAGGCGCGCCGCACCATCGCGTCCCGGCCCGCGTACGACAGCGCCGACATCGGCTACCAGGCCGAGCAGCTGCTGCGGAACGCGCAGGCGCAGGCCGAGCAGCTCCGCCAGGACGCCGAACGGGAACTGCGCGAGGCCCGCGCCCAGACCCAGCGCATCCTCCAGGAGCACGCCGAGCACCAGGCCAGGCTCCAGGCCGAGCTGCACAACGAGGCCGTCCAGCGCCGCCAGCAGCTCGACCAGGAGCTCAGCGAGCGCCGGCAGACCGTCGAGGCGCACGTCAACGAGAACGTCGCCTGGGCCGAGCAGCTCCGCGCCCGCACGGAGTCCCAGGCCCGCCGCCTGATGGAGGAGTCCCGCGCCGAGGCCGAGCAGTCGCTCGCCACCGCCCGCGCCGAGGCCACCCGGCTCGCCGAGGAGACCAGCCGCCGGGTCGGCACCGAGGCGGAGTCCGCCCGCGCCGAGGCCGAGGCGATCCTGCTGCGCGCCCGCAAGGACGCCGAACGGCTCCTGACCGCCGCCTCCAGCCAGGCGCAGGAGGCCACCAGCCACGCCGAGCAGCTCCGCTCCACCACCACCGCCGAGACCGACCAGGCCCGCCGCCAGGCGACCGAACTCTCGCGCGCCGCCGAACAGCGCATGCAGGAGGCCGAGGAGCGGCTCCGGCTGGCCCGCGCCGAGGCCGAGAAGGCGCTCTCCGAGGCCAAGGAGGCCGCCGCCCGCCAGCTCGCCTCCGCCGAGTCGGTCAACGAGCAGCGGACCCGGACCGCCAAGACGGAGATCGCCCGGCTCGTCGGCGAGGCCACCAAGGACGCCGAGGCCCTGAAGGCGGAGGCCGAGGAGAAGCTCCGCGAGGCGACCGCCCACGCCGAGAAGCTCCTCTCCGAGGCCTCCGAGAAGGCCGTGTCGGCCGCCGCCGAGGACTCCGCCGCCGCGCTCGCCAAGGCCGCGCGCAGCGCCGAGGAGATCCTCACCAAGGCGTCCGAGGACGCCCGGGAGACCACCCGCAAGGCCTCCGAGGAGGCCGAGCGGGTCCGCCGCGAGGCCGAGACCGAGGCGGACCGGCTGCGCGCCGAGGCCGGCGAGCAGGCCGACGAACTGCTCGGCTCGGCCAAGGACGACACCAAGGAGTACCGGGCCAAGACGGTCGAGCTCCAGGAGGAGGCCCGGCGGCTGCGCGGCGAGGCCGAGCAGCTGCGCGCCGAGGCCGTCGACGAGGGCGAGCGGATCCGCAGCGAGGCCCGGCGCGAGGCCCTCCAGCAGATCGAGGAGGCGGCGAAGACCGCCGAGGAGCTCCTCACCAAGGCCCGCACGGACGCCGAGGAGCAGCGGGCCAAGGCCGGCGCCGAGGGCGAGCGGGTCAAGTCCGAGGCGATGGAGCGCGCCCAGACGCTCCGGACCCAGGCCGAGGAGACCCTGGAGCGGACCCGCGCCGAGGCCGAGCGGCTGCGCGCCGAGGCCGACGAGCAGGCCGAGTCGGTGAAGGCCGCGGCCGAGGAGGCCGCCGCCGGGCTGCGCGCCGACGCCGAGCGGGCCGCTGAGGCCCGCCGCACGGAGGCCGCCGAGGAGCTGACCCGGCTGCACGCCGAGGCCGAGGCCAAGGTGGCGGCCGCGGGCGAGGAGCTGACCGACGCCCGCGCCGAGAGCGAGCTGATGCGGCGCGAGGCCGCCGACGAGACGGAGCGGCTGCGGACCGAGGCCGCGGAGCGCATCCGCACGCTCCGGGAGCAGGCCGAGCAGGAGGCCGAGCGGCTGCGCGCCGAGGCCGCGTCGGACGCGTCGACCGCCCGTACCGAGGCCGAGAGCGCGGCCGTACGGCTCCGCACCGAGGCCTCCGACGAGGCCGAGCGCCTGAAGTCCGAGGCGCAGGAGACCGCCGACCGGGTACGGGCCGAGGCCGCCGCCGCCGCCGAGCGGGTGGCCGCCGAGGCCGCCGAGGCGCTGTCCGCCGCGCAGGAGGAGGCCAACCGGCGCCGCCGGGAGGCCGAGGAGACCCTCGCGTCGGCCCGTTCCGAGGCCGGCCGGGAGCGCGAGCTCGCCCGCGAGCAGTCCGAGGAGCTCCTCGCCGCCGCCCGCAAGCGCGTCGAGGACGCGCAGGTCGAGGCGCAGCGCCTGGTCGAGGAGGCGGACGCGCGGGCGACCGAGATGGTCACCGCCGCCGAGCAGACCGCCCAGGAGGTGCGGGACTCGGTCGCCGGCCTCCGCGAGCAGGCCGACGAGGAGATCGCCGGGCTGCGCAGCGCCGCCGAGCACGCGGCCGAGCGGACCCGTACCGAGGCGCAGGAGGAGGCGGACCGGGTCCGTGCCGACGCGTACGAGGAGCGGGAGCGGGCGTCCGAGGACGCGGCCCGCACCCGGACGCGTGCCCAGGAGGAGTCGGACGCCGCGAAGGCGCTGGCCGAGCGGACCGTCACGGACGCCCTCGCCGAGGCCGAGAAGCTGCGGGCGGACACCGCCGAGTACGCGCAGCGGGTGCGCACCGAGGTGACGGACTCGCTCGCCTCGGCCGAGCAGGACGCGGCCCGCACCCGGGCCGACGCCAGGGACGACGCGAACCGGATCCGTTCGGAGGCCGCCGAGCGCGCCGAGACCGCGGTCGGCGAGGCGCGTGCGGAGGCGGAGCGGATCGCCGCCGAGGCGGCCGAGCTCCGCGCGGAGGCCGAGCAGGAGTCCCAGCGCCTGCGCGCCGAGGCCGAACAGGTCAAGATCGACGGCGAGGCACACGCCGAAGCACTGCGCGACGCGGCCATCGCCGACGGCGAGCAGGTCCTGGACGACGCCCGCAAGGCCGCCGACAAGCGCCGCGCCGACGCCGCCGAACAGGCCGACGCCCTCCTCGCCGAAGCCACGAGCGAAGCCGAGCGGCT
>NZ_JBHJQI010000133.1:0-9538 GCF_042262805.1 Streptomyces sp. NPDC056361 | reverse complement strand
GCGAAGCCGAGCGGCTCACCACCGAAGCCGTCGAGCTCATGGAGACGACCGAACAGGACGCCCAGCGCCTGCGCGCCGAGGCCGAACAGGTCAAGATCGACGGCGAGGCGCACGCCCAGGCCCTGCGGAACGCCGCGCTGGCCGACGGCGAGCAGGTCCTCGACGACGCCCGCAAGGCCGCCGACAAGCGCCGCGCCGACGCCGCCGAACAGGCCGACGCCCTCCTCGCCGAAGCCACGAGCGAGGCCGAGCGGCTCACCCGCGAGGCCGGCGAGCTCTCCGACATGGTCACCGCGGACGCGCGGGCCGAGGCCGAGCGGGTCGCGGCGGAGGCCGCCGAGCAGGCCGCCCGGACCGTCGCCGAGGGCGAGCGGGCCAAGGCCGAGGCGGAGGCCGGGGCGGTCGCGACGACGTCCGCCGCGCAGCAGGACGCCGAGCGGATCCGTGCCGAGGCCGAGCGGGTCAGGACGGACGCCGAGGCGGCGTCCGAGCAGATGCGGTCGGAGGCCCGCGAGGAGGCGGACCGGACGCTCGACGAGGCGCGGGAGGCCGGCGCCCGGAAGCGTTCGGACGCGGCCGAGCAGGCCGACCAGCTCATCGCCAAGGCCCAGGAGGAGGCGCTGCGCGCCACCACGGAGGCCGAGTCGCAGGCGGACACGATGGTCGGCGCGGCCCGCAAGGAGGCCGAGCGGATCGTCGCCGAGGCGACCGTCGAGGGCAACTCCCTGGTGGAGAAGGCCCGCACCGACGCGGACGAGCTGCTCGTCGGGGCGCGCGGCGACGCCACGGCCATAAGGGACCGGGCCGAGGAGCTGCGGGGCCGCGTCGAGGGCGAGATCGAGGAACTGCACGAGCGGGCGCGGCGCGAGACGGCCGAGCAGATGCGGACGGCGGGCGAGCGCGTCGACAAGCTGGTGACGGCCGCGACGGAGCAGCGCGCCGAGGCGGACGAGAAGGCCAAGGAGCTGGTCTCCGAGGCGAGTTCGGAGGCGAGCAAGGTCCGCATCGCCGCGGTCCGCAAGGCCGAGGCGCTGCTCAAGGAGGCCGAGCAGAAGAAGGCCTCGCTCGTCGCGGAGGCCGAGGGCATCAAGGCGGAGGCGGAGCGGATCCGGGCGGAGGCCGAGGCCGAGGCGGAGCAGACCATCGCGGAGGGTCAGCGCGAGCTGGAGGTCCTGGTGCGGCGTCGCAAGGACATCAACGCCGAGATCTCCCGTGTCCAGGACGTACTGGAGGCGTTGGAGTCATTCGAGACCCCGTCGGTGGGGGCGAAGTCTGCCGGGGCGGCGGGCGCCAAGGCGGGCGCTTCGGCGGGCACCACTCGTTCGAGTGGCAAGTCCCAGGACGGCTAGCCACTCAAAAGGCTGGACATTCTCCAGATCAAACGGGCATACGCTCGATGACACGCCGCTTCGGCCCCTAGGATTCCCTCTAACACCTCACCGGTCTCATTCGACAGGAAACCCATGAGCGACACATCCTCCCCCTTCGGCTTCGAGCTCGTGCGGCGCGGTTACGACCGCGGTCAGGTGGACGACCGCATTACCAAGCTGGTGTCCGACCGCGACAGCGCCCTGTCCCGTATCACCTCGCTGGAGAAGCGCATCGAGGAGCTCCACCTCGAGACGCAGAACGCCCAGGCGCAGGTCACCGACGCAGAGCCGTCGTACGCGGGCCTCGGCGCCCGGGTCGAGAAGATCCTCCGGCTCGCCGAGGAGGAGGCGAAGGACCTGCGTGAGGAGGCCCGTCGCGCCGCCGAGCAGCACCGCGAGCTGGCCGAGTCCTCCGCCCAGCAGGTCCGCAACGACGCGGAGTCGTTCGCGGCCGACCGGAAGGCGAAGGCCGAGGACGAGGGCGTCCGGATCGTCGAGAAGGCGCAGGGCGAGGCCAACTCGCTGCGTGCCGAGGCGCAGAAGGACGCGCAGTCGAAGCGCGAGGAGGCGGACGCCCTCTTCGAGGAGACCCGCGCCAAGGCCGCCCAGGCCGCCGCGGACTTCGAGACCAACCTGGCGAAGCGCCGCGAGCAGTCGGAGCGGGACCTGGCCTCCCGTCAGGCGAAGGCGGAGAAGCGTCTCGCGGAGATCGAGCACCGTGCCGAGCAGCTCCGCCTGGAGGCCGAGAAGCTGCGTACGGACGCGGAGCGCCGGGCCCGTCAGACGGTGGAGACCGCGCAGCGCCAGGCCGAGGACATCGTGGCCGACGCGAACGCCAAGGCCGACCGGATCCGTTCGGAGTCGGAGCGCGAGCTCGCGGCGCTGACGAACCGCCGCGACTCCATCAACGCGCAGCTGACCAACGTCCGCGAGATGCTGGCGACGCTGACCGGTGCCGCGGTGGCCGCGGCCGGCTCCCCGATCGACGACGAGCGCGCGGCCGGTGTCCCGGCCCAGCAGTCCCGGTAACGAGTCGGCAGCACCTTCCGAAACCCCCTGTCATTCCGGTGGCGGGGGGTTTTGCGCGCCCGTAGGTTGGTACGCATGATCGAGCTTGAGGGCCTGACCAAGCGCTACGGGGCGAAGACAGCGGTCGACCATCTCTCCTTCCAGGTGCGGCCGGGCGTGGTCACCGGGTTCCTGGGGCCCAACGGGGCGGGCAAGTCGACGACGATGCGGATGATGCTCGACCTGGACAACCCGACGAGCGGGACGGTCCGGATCGACGGCAAGCACTACCGGGAACTGGCGGAGCCGCTCAAGTACATCGGGGCGCTGCTCGACGCCAAGGCGATGCACGGCGGCCGTTCCGCGTACAACAACCTGCTGTGCCTCGCGCAGTCCAACCGGATCCCGGCGGGGCGGGTGGACGAGGTGCTCGACCTGGTGGGTCTGACGCCGGTCGCGAAGAAGAAGTCGAAGGGTTTCTCCCTCGGCATGGGCCAGCGGCTCGGCATCGCCTCGGCGCTGCTCGGTGATCCCGAGATCCTGATGTTCGACGAACCCGTCAATGGTCTGGACCCCGAGGGAATTCACTGGATCCGCAATCTGATGAAGGCGTTGGCCGCCGAAGGCCGAACGATCTTCGTTTCCAGTCATCTGATGAGTGAAATGGCGCTGACGGCCGATCATCTGATCGTGATCGGCCAGGGAAAGCTGCTGGCCGACACGTCGATGGCGGATTTCATCCACCAGAATTCCAGGAGTTTCGTGCGCCTGCGTTCTCCGCAGCAGGAACGCCTGCGGGATGTGCTCCACGGCAGCGGATTCATCGTGGTCGAGGCGGGCAACGGCACCCTCGAGGTGGACGGGGCGACGACCGAGAAGCTGGGCGAGCTGGCCGCCGAGAACGGTCTGACCCTGCACGAGCTGAGCTCCCAGCGCGCCTCCCTCGAAGAGGCCTTCATGCAGATGACGGCCGGTGCGGTCGAGTACCACGCGCACGGCACCGACGTACACGGCGCACCGGCGCCCGGCCCCCGGTGGGGCGCGAACACCGAGTCGGCCCCCGACTCCCCCGACTCCTATGACTCGACCTCCGAGGGAGCCTGATCGATGGCAGCGGCATCCGCGGTCCTCCAGTCCGAGTGGACCAAGATCCGGACGGTGTCGTCGACCGTCTGGACACTGGCGAGCGCCTTCCTCGTCACGATGGCGATGGGCGCGGGGCTGAGCGCCCTGGTGAGCTCCACGTTCGACGATCTGAACGAGGCGGAGCGGATCACCTTCGACCCGACCCTGGTCAGCTTCTCCGGGATGGTCCTCGGCCAGCTGGCGATGGTGGTCTTCGGTGTCCTGGTGGTGGGGACCGAGTACTCGTCGGGCATGATCCGCACCTCGCTGGCGGCCGTGCCGCAGCGGGCGACCTTCCTCTTCTCGAAGATCGCGGTGGCGGGCGGGCTCGCCCTGCTGGTCGGGCTCGCGACGAGCTTCGTCACCTTCTTCCTGGGGCAGGCGCTGCTCGGCGACCACCGTGCCTCGATCAGTGACGACAACGTGCTGCGCGCGGTGTTCGGCGCCGGGCTCTACATGGGCCTGATCGCCGTGTTCTCCATGGGCGTGGCGACGATGCTGCGCTCGTCGATGCTGTCGCTCGGCATCCTGATGCCCTTCCTGCTCCTGGTCTCCAACATTCTCTCGGCGGTGCCGAAGGCCAAGGAGGTGGCCCAGTACTTCCCGGACCAGGCCGGCGCGAAGATCATGCGGGTCATCCCCGACGCGATGAACTCGGAGAAGGCCCCGTACGGGCCCTGGGGCGGGCTGGGGATCATGGTGCTCTGGGTGGCGGCCTCGCTGCTCGGCGGCTACCTGGTGCTGAAGAAGCGGGACGCCTGATCCCGTGGCGGACGGGCCGATCCCGTAGGGGACGGCCAGGGAATCTCCCGGAGGTTCGGCGGAAGTTCCCTTCCGCTTCGCCGGAACCGTCAATGGCTGGATAAGCTCCTAGCTCATACGGGGGGCTCCGGCCGCAGGCCGCCACGCCCCGACATGGATGCGACCGACCTGTCGATGGGGCTGGAGAATGATCGAGGCAGTCGGCCTGACGAAGCGCTACGGCGCCAAGACGGCCGTGTACAACCTTTCCTTCCAGGTGAGGCCCGGTGTGGTCACCGGGTTCCTGGGGCCCAACGGGTCGGGCAAGTCGACGACGATGCGCATGATCCTCGGGCTCGACCAGCCCACCGCCGGGCAGGTGACGATCGGCGGCCACCCGTTCCGGCAGCTGCCGAACGCGCCCCGGCAGGTCGGCGCGCTGCTCGACGCCAAGGCCGTGCACGGCGGGCGGAGCGCGCGCAGCCACCTCCTGTCGCTCGCGCAGCTCGCCGGCATCCCGGCGCAGCGCGTCGACGAGGTCCTCGGCGTCGTCGGCCTGCAGGACGTGGCCAAGCGCCGCTCCAACGGCTTCTCGCTCGGCATGGGCCAGCGCCTCGGCATCGCGGCGGCGCTCCTCGGCGACCCGCAGGTGCTGCTCTTCGACGAGCCGGTGAACGGCCTGGACCCGGAGGGCATCCTCTGGGTCCGCAACCTGATGAAGAAGCTGGCCTCCGAGGGCCGGACCGTCTTCGTCTCCAGCCACCTCATGAGCGAGATGGCGCTGACGGCGGACCACCTGATCGTGATCGGCCGCGGGCAGCTGCTCGCGGACATGAGCGTCACGGACTTCATCTCGGCGAACTCCGCCGACTTCGCCCGGGTGCGGACCCCGCAGACGGAGCCGGCGCAGCGGGAGAAGCTGACGGCGGTCCTCACCGAGGCCGGCGGCCAGGTCCTGTCCGAGCCGGACGGCGCGCTGCGGGTGACGGGCCTTCCGCTGCCGAGGATCAGCGACCTGGCGCACGGCGCGGACGTGCGGATCTGGGAGCTGTCCCCGCACCAGGCGTCCCTGGAGGAGGCGTACATGCGGCTGACGCAGGGCGCCGTGGACTACCGGTCGACCGACGACCGGCTCGCGCACCTCCAGCCGGCCCCGCACCCCGGTCAGCAGGGGTACGGGATGCCGCCGCAGCCGGTGGTCCAGGACGTGCCGCAGCAGGGCTGGTACGCCCCGCCGCCGCCCGGGCAGAACCCGTACGCCGGGGCACCGCAGGCGCCCGCGCCGGGTCCGTACGCGCCGCCGGCCGCCGCGCCGTCGCCCGTCCCCCAGCCGACCACCCCGCAGCCGAGCGACACCCCCAAGGACGCCCGATGACCGCCCCCGCCCAGCCCCCCGCTCCGGCGCCGTACACGTACGTCTCCCCCATCCCCGTCCGCCGGGCGCACCTCGGTGACGCGCTCGCCTCCGAGTGGACGAAGATCCGCTCGGTGCGGTCGACGATGTGGACGCTCGGCGTCATGATCCTGCTGATGCTGGCCCTCGGCCTGGGGGTGGCGGCCATCGCCGCGGCCTCGGACGCGCCGATGGGCGAGGAGTCCGCGCTCGGGTTCGGCTTCTTCGGCATGCTGCCCGCGGCGATCTGCGTGATCACGCTGGGCGTGCTCACCATCGCCTCCGAGTACGGCACGGGCATGATCCGTACGACCCTGACGGCCTGCCCCAGCCGGGCCCGGGTGCTGACGGCGAAGGCGATCGTCTTCTTCCTGCTGGTCTTCACGGTCACCACGGTGGTCGCGACGCTGGTCGCGGCGGCGCAGGTCGCCATCGTGGACACGGCCGCGGACCCGTCGGCGGGCGAGTTCCTGCGCGCGACGGTCGGAGCGGGCGCCTACCTGGCCCTGCTCGGTCTGCTGTCGCTGGCGATCGGGACGGTGATCCGCCACTCCGCGGGCGCGATCACGGTGATGATCGGCCTGCTGCTGCTGCCGCTGGTGGTGGCGCTCTTCATGTTCTCCGAGGCGCTCAAGTCGGTGCAGGAGTGGCTCTTCACGTACTCCATCCCGTCGCAGATGATCGCGCTGTACGCCGACCAGCCGCCCTTCGGCAGCGACGGCCCGGCGGGCTGGGAGCCGCTGTTCATCCTGGCGGGCGTCACGGCCGTCGCCCTCGGCGGCGCCTTCGCGCTGCTGAACAACCGGGACGTGTGAGTCCGCCGGGTACTGCGGCTAGTACTTCGGCGCGTTGCGGGACCGCTGCACCTTGCTGGTGCGGCGGTCCTTCGCGTTCCAGCAGGCCTTGTGCCAGTGGCGCCGGTCGTCCACCCCGCCGTACTCCGGCCAGGCGACCACGTGCGGGGCGCCGGGCGGGATCTCCTGGTCGCAGCCGGGGCAGCGGTAGCGCTTGCCCGGGGAGCTGGCGCCGGCGACCAGGCGGACGTACCACTCCTCGCCCTGCCAGGTCTCGGTGCGCTGGACGCCGCCGTACCGGTCGCCGTGGTCGACCTGCTGCTGCTCGGGCTTCTCGCCGCCTCGGGAGCGGTTGTGGCGCGGGGACACGGGCACACCTCACGGGGTCTGGGAACACGGACCGTTCTCTCCAGCCTACGGGCCGCGACACGGTGCCTCGGGCCCGTCCCAGGACGGCTTAGCGGAAAATCGCAAGAACTTCATGAACGGCCGTTGCCTTTGGCACGTGCACGACGTTGTTGCCCTTGCGAGGGGAGATACGCGTCGGCCGCAAGGAGGCAGAAGGCGATGCGCGTGGGTACGTTCGTTCTGGCCGCCCAGTTCCCGGGCCAGGGACAAGGAGAGGCGCTGCACCGTGCGGTGCGCACCGCCGAGGTCGCCGAGGAGGCGGGGCTCGACTCCGTCTGGCTGGCCGAGCACCATTTCGTGCCGTACGGGGTGTGCCCGTCGGCCGTGACACTGGCCGCGCTGCTCCTGGGCCGCACCCGCCGACTGCGGGTCGGCACGGCGGTGAGCGTGCTGCCGAGCGTCCACCCGGTCGCCCTGGGCGAGCAGGCGGCGCTGCTGCACCTCACCTCGGGCGGCAGGTTCACCCTCGGGGTGGGCCGGGGCGGCCCCTGGGTCGACCTGGAGGTGTTCGGCTCCGGCCTCGCGGCGTACGAGCAGGGCTTCCCCGAATCGCTCGACCTGCTGCTGCGCTGGCTCACCGAGCCCAGCGTGGGCGCCCGGGGCGAGCGGTTCTCCTTCCGCGACGTGCCGGTGGTGCCACGACCGGACGAGCTGATCGACGGCCCGGCCCGCCCCGAGGTGGTGGTGGCCTGCACCTCGCCGAAGAGCGTGCGGCTCGCCGCCGAGCGCGGCCTGCCGATGCTGCTCGGGATGCACTGCGGCGACGAGGACAAGGCCGAGATGGTCGCGGCCTGGGCCCGCTGCGCACGGGAGGCCGGGCGGGACCCGGACGAGATCGCGCGGATCGGCGCCTGCCACGTCTCCGCGGGGGTCGCGCAGCTCGCCGACCGCGGTCCCGACGCGGCCGAGGCCCTGGTGAAGGCGATGCCGGGCTGGCTGCGGCAGGGGCTCGACGCCCATGTCACGGTCGACGGCAGGCACCGGGCGATGCGGGACCCCGTGGCGTACACGGAGCTGCTGTGCGGGATGCACCCGGTGGGCACGCCGCGGCTCGCGGCGGACCGGCTCGCGGCGACCTCGGAGCGTACGGGCATCACGCGCTTCGCCCTGCTCGCGGAGGGCTCGGGCGACCTCGCGGCGACCGAGGAGAACGTGCGACGGCTCGGTGCGGAGGTCCTGCCGCTCCTGGTGTGATCCCCGGCACGGCCGGGACCGTGCCGCCGCTCCGGCATCTCCTGGCGACGATGCGCGTCGGCGCGCATCGATCGCGACCTCCCGCGATGCGGAGCGGCAGCACCATGTCTCAGCAGTCGCGGAGTTCGGGCGACTGGTTGAGAAGCTGCCCCCGTACGGATGTGAAGCGGGCGAGCCGCTCGTCCACCGCCGGGTCCAGCGGGAACACCGCCACCCGGTGGCAGTTCTGGAAGGCGAGACGCACCCCGAAGTGCCGCTGGAGCGCGCCGCGGATGGCGTCGCTGGCGAGCGCGCGCAGCAGCTGACCACGTGCCTGCTCATTCGGCGGCGGCGTCTGGTTGTCGGCGAACTCTCCGCCGTCGACCTTCAGCTGGGCCACCAGAGAACTGATCATCTCCCATGCGTAGGGCAGGGAGGTCCGGACGCAGTCGACGAAGTCGGCTTCGTCGACCTCGCCTCGCTCGGCCTGTTCCAACAGTGCCGGTGAGACGTCGAGCGACATGGGTTCTCCTCTCGCGACCCCGCGGACGGGGTCTTGCGGGCAGGGACGAAGGCCTGCCCGCCCGACACGCAGCGTGCACGGACGACGACCTCCAGCTTCCACGGTAAGCGCGCAGGTCCGACCGCACCAGGAGATTGGGAACACAACCGGCTGATAACCGACGGGTGTTCGGCTCATGACCGTGCTCCGGCGCATCCCGGAGGCCGCTCGGAGCGTCCCCGGGCGATGCCCGAATCGCGCGGAAGAGCACCCGTCTTGTAGCGTTGCCGACCATGCGTCTCGTCATTGCCCGTTGCTCCGTGGACTACGCGGGCCGGCTCACGGCCCACCTGCCCTCCGCCCCCCGTCTGATCCTGGTCAAGGCAGACGGCAGCGTCTCCATCCACGCGGACGACCGGGCGTACAAACCGCTCAACTGGATGTCCCCGCCGTGCACCCTCAAGGAGGGGGTGGACGGCGAGGAGGGCGTCTGGACCGTGATCAACAAAGCGGGCGAGAAACTGATCATCACGATGGAGGAGATCCTCCACGATTCCTCACACGAACTGGGTGTCGACCCTGGCCTGATCAAGGACGGTGTCGAGGCGCACCTCCAGGAGCTGCTCGCCGACCGCATCGAGACCCTCGGCGAGGGCTACACCCTGATCCGCCGCGAGTACCCCACCGCGATCGGCCCCGTCGACATCCTGTGCCGGGACGCGGACGGCGGGACGGTCGCGGTGGAGATCAAGCGCCGCGGCGAGATCGACGGCGTCGAGCAGCTGACCCGCTACCTGGAGCTGCTCAACCGCGACCCGCACCTCGCGCCGGTCAAGGGCGTCTTCGCGGCCCAGGAGATCAAGCCGCAGGCCAAGGTCCTCGCGACCGACCGCGGCATCGGCTGCGTCGTCCTCGACTACGACGCGCTGCGCGGCATCGAGGACGACAAGCTGCGGCTGTTCTAGGGCCTGCCGTCACAGCGGCACGGAGTACGGGGACGGCCCCGGGCGCGAAGGACGCGCCC
>NZ_JBHJQI010000132.1:0-25484 GCF_042262805.1 Streptomyces sp. NPDC056361 | reverse complement strand
GGACAGGGGGGCGCGGCGCGGAGGGAGCCCGGCGGCGGGCAAGGGCCGTGAGCGTCCGCCGCCGGGGGGTCTTTCAGGGGGTGGGGATCAGCAGGCGCCGAGGTCCTGCCAGACGCCCCAGTCGCCGGTCGTGCCCGGCTCCTCGTTCTGGGTCCACCACTTGGCCTTCCACTTGTGGCCCTTGTGGGAGACCTCGTTGCCCGCGTTGTAGACGTTGCCGGCCACGTACGCCGCGGTGGTGCAGCCCGTGGTGGGCGGCGTCGTCGGCGGGGTCGTCGGAGGCGTGGTCGGGGGAGTCGTCGGCGGGGTGGTGGGCGGCGTCGTCGGCGGCGTGGTCGGCGGCGTGGTGGAGCCGGGCTCCACGACCGTCGTGCCGCGCGCCAGGTCACCGGCGAGGGCGTACGTCGTGCCGTTGATGTTCACCGTCCAGTTGGAGGGGGTGGACACCGGCAGGTAGTAGTTGAACGCCAGGTCGATCGTCGCGCCGGAGGCCAGCGACTGCCAGGCCGGGAGCTTCAGGGAGACGCGGTGGAAGTCGCCCTTCAGGCCGCCGACGTTGCTGCCCGTGTGGTCGCTGCTGATGACCTTCGTGCCGAAGCCGGACTGGTCGGAGGCGTTGGCCGGGGCCGAGGTGCCGTAGTCGAACTGGAACTCGGTGCCACCGGGCAGCGTCGCCGCCGTGTTGTTGGTGATCTTGATCTTCGGCGTGATCGGGTAGTTCGAGTCGCCCAGCTTGAACTCGGTGAACTGGGTGTCGATCTTCACGGCCTGGGTCGGCAGCGTCGCGTTGGACTTCTTCGCGCCGTACGGGGTGGCCGCCTTGAACTTGTCGTACATCAGCGAGGTGAGCGTGGAGCCCATCTCGTACTGGCCCTTGGTGGCGTTCCAGCCGTAGTCGCCGGCCATCTCCCACACCATGGTGCCGCCGATGCCCTTGTTCACCACGTAGTCGGCCTTGGCGGCCACCGACTGCTCGTCCTCGGTGGAGAGGAAGACCTTCTTCTGCGCGTTCCACAGCCACGGCGCGACCAGGGTCGAGTCGTACTTGCGGGCGTAGGTGCCGGTCAGCGTGGTGTTCGCCGGGAAGCCGTACTGGGTGACGTAGTCGCCGACGATCCCCTTCTCGAGGTTCTTGGCGTGCCACATCGGGTTGGAGCCCGCGGGCGACTCGACACCGTTGGTGTCCTTGTCGTGCCACAGGTTGTCGATGCCGGTGGCGCCGTCACCGCACTTGGTCAGACCGGCGCCGGCGGGGCAGGTGGTCGCGGAGGCCTTGCCCCACAGACCGTCGGTGCCGCCCTGCACGTTCTTGTGGCCGCGGGTGTAGTACGGCAGGCCGATGTTGATGCGGCCGGCCGGCATCGAGCCGCGGAAGTAGTGGTACGCCCAGTCGGTGTTGAGGTAGCCGAGGCTGCCGTACTGCGCCGAGCCGTAGACGTTGGCGGCGGCGAGCTCGCCGTCCTTGCCGTCGTCGAAGAGCGAGGCGTTGGGGCCGACGTACTCGTTCCAGGCGCCGTGCAGGTCGTACGACATGATGTTGACGTAGTCCAGATACTTCTGCATCTGGAAGGTCTCCATGCCGCGCAGCAGGTAGCCGGAGGAGGGGGCGGCGACGGTGAGCATGTAGTGCTTGCCGTCGGTGGCGCCGGCCGTGTCCAGCTTCTCGCGCAGGGACTTCATGAGGGCCGCGTAGCCCTGGACGAGTCCGGCGCGGCGGGCGTTGGCGAGCTGCCAGTCGAGCGGGTTTCCGGCGTCCTTCATGGTCGTCGGGTACTCGTAGTCGATGTCGACGCCGTTGAACCCGTACTTCCGGATGAAGTCGACGGCCGAGGTGGCGAAGGTGTCGATCCCGGCCTGGTTGACCGAACCGTCGGCGTTGGTGGCCATCGAGTAGAAGCCGCCGGAGTCGACCCGGTCGCCGTTGTCCGCGAAGTAGCCGCCGGTCTCCGCCCAACCGCCGACCGAGATCAGCGTCTTGACGTTCGGGTGCTGCTTCTTGAACTTGTTGAGCAGGTTGAAGTGGCCCTTGTAGGCGTACGCCGGGTCCATCTCGGCGCCCGCGACACCGGGCCAGGTCATCCCGGTGGCGGCGTTGTCCGGGCCGTCGGTGCCGACGGACAGCTTGTTGTCGCTGCCGATGTGGCCGAAGGCGTAGTTGATGTGGGTGATCTTCTCCCACGGAATGTCCTTGGCCAGGTACGCGGGCTGGCCGTTCTTGCCGGTCCTCCAGCCGGTGAAGTAGCCGATGACGCGGCGCTGGTGGTCGGCGCCCATCTTCTCGCGACCCTCGGTGTCGTAGACCGAGCAGTAGGGGACGTCGACGCCCGGGGTCTTGTAGAGCCCGTCGGGGCGACAGGACTCGTTGTCGGCCGCGTACGAGACGCCGCCGGCCAGCGAGCTGAGCAGCAGTCCGGCGACCGCCGCGCCGGAAGCGAGCAGCGACGCTCTCTTCGTGGTGGGGGACAACACGATCGGTTCCTCCTGGGTGGGGGCACCGCCACGCCGCTAGGCGTAGGGGGAGAACAAACACAACGAACAAGGGGGTGGGTCGTGTTGGGCCCGTGGAGTGCGCACGCCGACGGACCGTTACCTCTGAGGTGACACGGAGATTAAGAGGACTAGACCAGTGCGTCAATAGGTCTGGACCAAAGAAGGTGTTCATGGGATGCTGTGAGCCAGCCCACAGGGACCCGACCACATGCCTCGCGGCGTCCGTGGCACACTGGCCCTGTATCAGCAGCAGCGCACTCCGGGGTCGGTGTAATTCCGAACCGGCGGTATAGTCCGCGACCCGTCCGCAGCCAGCGGCCGGTTGACCAGGTGAGATTCCTGGACCGACGGTGAAAGTCCGGATGGGAGGCAGTGCGCGGCGGGTGACCCCTTCCAGGGGTGTGCCGGCCGTACGTCCGCTGGTCGCCGTGTCGCAACAGATCGGCGTACCCGCAGGACCCGGCCTCCGGCGCACCCTGCGCGAGGCGTCCCACCCGCTCTCTGTCGTCATCGACAGCCCCGGAGTCCGTGCCCGAAGAGGCAGGAGGACCCGGTGGCCCAGCAGGCCGACATCACCGCCATGCGACGCGCCGTCGAGCTCGCCGCACGCGGACTCGGTGCGACCAGCCCCAACCCCGTCGTCGGCTGCGTCGTCACCGACGCCTCCGGCCACCCGGTCGGCGAGGGCTGGCACCAGCGCGCCGGCGGCCCGCACGCCGAGGTCCACGCCCTGCGCGAGGCCGGCGTCCTGGCCCGCGGCGGCACCGCGTACGTCACCCTCGAACCCTGCAACCACACCGGCCGCACCGGCCCCTGCGCCCAGGCCCTCGTCGAGGCCGGGATCAGCCGGGTCGTCTACGCGGTCGGCGACCCGAACCCGCAGGCCACCGGCGGTGCCGACACCCTTCGCACCGCGGGCGTCGAGGTCCTCCAGGGCCTCCTGGAGGCCGAGGCCGAGGCCGTCAACATCGCCTGGCTCACCTCCGTGCGCCACGGCCGCCCCTTCGTCCGCTGGAAGTACGCCGCCACCCTCGACGGCCGGATCGCCGCCGCCGACGGCACCTCCCGCTGGATCACCTCCGCCGAGTCCCGCGCCGACGTCCACCGGCTGCGCGCCGAGGCCGACGCCGTCGTCGTCGGCTCCGGCACCGCCCGCGCCGACGACCCCCATCTGGCGGTACGCGGGATCGACGAGGCCGTACAGCCGCTGAGGGTCGTCGTCGACACCGAGGCGACCGCCGTGAAGCCCGGCGCACGGGTCCTCGACGACGCCGCACCCACCCTGATCGCCATCGCCGAGGACGCCGGGACCCCGCTCGCGGAAACCCCGCTCACCGAGGTCGTACGCCTCCCCAGGGCCGAACGCGGCATCGAAGTCCCCGCCCTCCTGGACGCCCTGCACGCACGCGGCGTCCGCTCCGTCCTCCTCGAAGGCGGCCCCACCCTCGCGGGCGCCTTCGTCGCCGCGGGCGCCGTCGACCAGGTCGTCGGCTACCTCGCACCCGTCCTCCTCGGCGCCGGCCCCCAGGCACTGGCCGCCGCGGGAATCGGCACCATCACCGAAGCGTTGCGGCTCGACATCACCGAGACCGTCCGCATCGGCCCCGACCTCCGCATCACCGCCACCTTCAAGGGAGCCTGACCGTGTTCACCGGAATCGTCGAAGAACTGGGCGAGGTCGTTGCCGTCGAGCAGCTGGAGGACGCCTCCCGCTTCCGACTGCGCGGCCCCCTGGTCACGGAAGGCGCCCAGCACGGCGACTCCATCGCCGTCAACGGTGTCTGTCTCACGGTCGTCGAGTTCGGCGACGGCGAGTTCACCGCCGACGTCATGGCCGAGACCCTCAAGCGGTCCAGCCTCGGCGCCCTCGCCGTCGGCTCCCGGGTCAACCTGGAGCGGCCCATGGCCGTCGGCGGCCGCCTCGGCGGTCACATCGTCCAGGGCCACGTCGACGGCACGGGCACCATCCTCGACCGGACCCCGTCCGAGCACTGGGAGCTCGTCAAGGTCGGCCTGCCCGCCCACCTCTCCCGGTACGTCGTCGAGAAGGGCTCGATCACGGTCGACGGCGTCAGCCTCACCGTCGTCGAGGTCGCCGACGACTGGTTCACCATCAGCCTCATCCCCACCACGCTCGACCTGACCACGCTCGGCATCAAGCGGTCCGGCGACCCGGTCAACCTCGAAGTGGACGTCATCGCCAAGTACGTCGAGCGGCTGCTCGGCAACGACGCCAAGGAGAACGAGAAGTGAACTGGCTCAACTCCGAGGCGTTCACCGTCCTCGACCAGCACATCCTGTGGTCCGACATGATCGGCAACACGATCGGTCTGATCGCCCTCGCGCTCGGCTGGCGCCGGTCCATATGGACCTGGCCCGCCCAGTTCCTCTCCGGCGTCATCCTCTTCGTCGCCTTCGCCGCCGGGCACCTCTCCGGCAGCGCCGGCAAGCAGGTCGTCGTCATGCTCGTCGCCGCCTGGGGCTGGGCGCAGTGGAACCGCGGCCGCCAGAACGCCCAGGACGGGTCCATCGCCGTCCGCTTCGCCAGCTGGCGCGAGCGCGGCCTGCTGGTCGGCGCCGCCGCCCTCGGCACCGTCGCCGTCGCGATGCTCTTCACGGCCTTCCCGAAGCTGTCCTGGGACCCGTGGCCCGACGCGTACATCTTCGTCGGCACCGTCGTCGCCATGTACGCCCAGTCGCGCGGCATGGTCGAGTTCTGGTTCGCCTGGCTGCTCGTCGACCTCGTCGGCGTCCCGCTGAACTTCGCCAACGGCTACGCCTTCTCCGGCTTCGTCTACATCATCTACGGCGCGCTCGTCCTGTGGGGCATGCGCGACTGGTGGCTGCGCTCCCGCACCACCACCGTCCTGGAAGGAGCACACGCATGAACGCGCATCACCTCTGGGACGACACCGACCTCGCCCTCGACCCCGTCGAGCAGGCCATCCGGGACATCGCGGCCGGCCGCCCCGTCGTCGTCGTCGACGACGAGGACCGCGAGAACGAGGGCGACCTCGTCATCGCCGCCGAGAAGGCGACCCCCGAGATCATCGCCTTCATGATGAGCGAGTGCCGCGGCCTCATCTGCGCCCCCATGGAGGACGACGAACTGGAGCGCCTCCAGCTCCCGCAGATGGTCGAGCACAACACCGAGTCGATGCGGACGGCCTTCACCGTCTCCGTCGACGCGGGCCCGGCCCACGGCGTCACCACCGGCATCTCCGCCGCCGACCGCGCCACCACCCTGCGGATGCTGGCGAGCGGCAGCCACGAGCCCTCCGACTTCGTGCGCCCCGGCCACATCTTCCCGCTCCGCGCCAAGCCCGGCGGCGTCCTCGTCCGCAACGGCCACACCGAGGCCGCCGTCGACCTCGCCCGCCTCGCGGGCCTCCGACCGGCCGGCGCGATCGTCGAGATCGCCGGCGAGGACGGCGTCATGCTCCGCCTCCCGGAGCTGGTCCCCTTCGCCCGCAAGCACGGCCTCACGATCATCTCCATCGAGGACCTGATCGCCTACCGCCGCTCCGCCGAGCCGACCGTCCGCCGCGAGGCCGAGGTCCGGCTCCCCACCGCGCACGGCGACTTCACCGCCTACGGCTACCGCTCCACCGTCGACGGCGTCGAGCACGTCGCCCTCGTCCACGGCGAGATCGGCGACGGCGAGGACGTCCTCGTCCGGGTCCACTCCGAGTGCCTGACCGGCGACATCTTCCAGTCGCAGCGCTGCGACTGCGGCCCCCAGCTGCACGCCTCCATGGACCGGATCACCGAGACCGGCCGCGGCGTCGTCGTCTACCTGCGGGGCCACGAGGGCCGCGGCATCGGCCTGCTGTCCAAGCTGCGCGCGTACGAGCTCCAGGAGCGCGGCCGCGACACCCTCGACGCCAACCTGGAGCTCGGGCTGCCCGCCGACGCCCGCGACTACGCGGCCGGCGCGCAGATCCTCGCCGACCTCGGCGTCCGCAGCCTCCGCCTGATGACCAACAACCCCGACAAGATCCAGGCCCTCACCCGCCACGGCCTCACCGTCGAGGGCCGCGAGCCCATGCCGGTCACGGCGGGCGAGCACAACCTCGGCTACCTGCTCACCAAGCGGGACCGGATGGGCCACGACCTGCCCTGGCTGGACGGCTCCCCGGCCTCCACCTGCGGCAACCAGTAAAAACGTACGTACGACCGGCTAGGAGAATCATGAGCGGCAAGGGCGCACCCGTCCTCAGCGTGAAGAACTGCGGCGACCTCCGGGTCGCGGTCATCGCGGCGCAGTGGCACGAGAAGATCATGGACGGCCTCGTCGACGGCGCCCTGCGCGCCCTCAGCGAGCTCGGCATCGACGAACCGACGCTGCTGCGCGTCCCCGGCAGCTTCGAGCTCCCGGTCGTGGCGAAGGTCCTTGCCGAGCGCGGCTACGATGCCATCGTGGCGCTCGGCGTCGTGATCCGCGGCGGAACGCCGCACTTCGAGTACGTGTGCCAGGGCGTCACCCACGGCCTCACCCAGGTCTCGATCGACACCGGCGTACCCGTCGGATTCGGTGTCCTCACCGTCGACACCGAGGAGCAGGCCCTCGACCGCGCGGGCCTCGAAGGCTCCACCGAGGACAAGGGCCACGAGGCCGTCACCGCCGCCGTCGCCACCGCGACCACACTGCGCACGGTGAGCGAACCCTGGCGCTGAGCACGCCCCCCTCACCCCGTACTCTTAGGACCATCATGGCGAACAAAACCTTCGAAGAGCTCTTCGCCGAGCTCAAGCTCAAGGCCGAGACCGGCGACCCGGCCACCTCCCGCACCGCGGAACTGGTGGACAAGGGCGTCCATGCCATCGGCAAGAAGGTCGTCGAGGAGGCCGCCGAGGTCTGGATGGCCGCCGAGTACGAGGGCAAGGAAGCGGCCGCCGAGGAGATCTCGCAGTTGCTGTACCACGTCCAGGTGATGATGGTCGCCCGCGGGATCTCGCTCGACGACGTCTACGCCCACCTCTGAGCACACCGCCCCACCGTCCCGAAAACTCCCAGGCAAAGGAAGCTCACCCCATGCTGCGCATCGCCGTTCCCAACAAGGGTTCCCTCTCCGGACCTGCGTCGGCAATGCTCCATGAGGCCGGCTACCGCCAGCGCAAGGAGTCCAAGGAACTGGTGGTCATCGACCCCGACAACGAGGTCGAGTTCTTCTACCTGCGGCCGAAGGACATCGCGATCTACGTGGCGTCCGGCAAGCTGGACATCGGCATCACCGGCCGCGACCTGCTCCTGGACTCCGGCGCCAGCGCCGAGGAGATCCTCCCGCTGAACTTCGGCCGCTCCACCTTCCGTTACGCCACCCGCCCGGGCACCGCGAACGGCCCCGAGGACTTCGGCGGCATGACGATCGCCACCTCCTACGAGGGCATCGTCGCCAAGCACCTCGCCGACCAGGGCATCGACGCCTCCGTCGTCCACCTCGACGGCGCCGTCGAGACCGCGATCCAGCTGGGCGTCGCCCAGGTCATCGCGGACGTCGTGGAGACCGGCACCAGCCTGCGCAACGCCGGCCTCGAAGTCATCGGCGAGCCGATCCTCACCTCCGAGGCCGTCGTCGTCCGCCGCCACGGCGCCTCCGACGACCACCCGCAGGTCCAGCAGTTCCTCCGCCGCCTCCAGGGCGTCCTCGTCGCCCGCTCGTACGTGATGATGGACTACGACTGCCGCGCCGAGCACCTGGAGCAGGCCGTCGCCCTCACCCCCGGCCTGGAGTCGCCCACCGTCTCCCCGCTGCACAACGAGGGCTGGGTCGCGGTCCGCGCGATGGTCCCCGCCAAGGAGGCGCAGCGGATCATGGACGACCTGTACGAGATCGGCGCCCGCGCCATCCTCACCACCGCCATCCACGCCTGCCGCCTCTGACGGCCGGGCCCGTACCTCCCACCAGGCACTGAGGAACCCCCGATGTCCCAGCCGACGACGCCCGCCCTCCCGGTCACCTTCCGTCCCGGGCGCACCCGGGCCGTCCTGCTGACCATGAGCGCGGCGATGTTCGTGGTCGTCACCGGCGTCGCACTGATGCTGGAGCGGCTGGGACCGGGGGAGCGCGTCAGCTTCGTCTTCACCGCCGCGCTGCTCTCCGGCGTCCTCGTCCTGCTGAGCCGGCCCAAGGTCGTCGCCGACGACGAGGGCGTCACGGTCGTCAACATCACCAGGACCCGGCGCCTCGCCTGGGCGGAGATCCTCAAGGTCAACCTCCGTCCCGGCGATCCCTGGGTCTTCCTCGACCTCAGCGACGGCACGAGCCTGCCCGCGCTCGGCATCCAGCCCGGCATCGCCAAGGAAGCGGCCATCCGCGACGCCCGCGCCCTGCGGGACCTCGCGGACAGCCGCGGGACGGGCGCGGAAACCCGCTGAGACCCCCAGGGGGACCGGGGGCATCCCCGATCCGTCCCCCATCCGGGGCCGACCCCCTGCCCCTCGGGGCGTTCACGTGACTACTCTGGAGACGGTGGTGCCGAGCGGCACCACCGTCTCGCGTGTGCAGGGCCGCGACCGCGGCCCGCGAGACCACCCTTCGACCCGAGGAGTGACTCCCTCCAGCAATGGACGGATCGTCCGGTAGTACCTGCGCCGCCCCCTCCCAGGAGGCGGCGGCATGATCATCTCCCTTCTGCTGCTCTTCGCGGCCTTCCTCCTGATCCTCGCCAACGGCTTCTTCGTGGCCGCCGAGTTCGGCCTCGTGACCGTCGAGCGGGCCGAGGCCGAGCGGGCCGCGGCCGCCGGCGACCGGCGGGCCCGCACCGTCGTCACCGCGCTGCGCGAGCTCTCCTTCCAGCTCTCCGGCACCCAGCTCGGCATCACGATCACCTCGCTCGTCGTCGGCATGCTCGCCGAGCCCGCGCTCGCCGGACTGCTGCACGGGCCGCTCACCGCCACCGGACTGCCCGAAGGGGCCGTCTCCGGGATCGCGGTGGTGATCGGGATGCTGCTCGCCTCCGCCGTCCAGATGGTGGTCGGCGAGCTCGTGCCGAAGAACTGGGCGGTCTCCCGGCCGCTCCAGGTGGCCCGCTTCGTGGCCACCCCGCAGCGCCGCTTCTCCGCGCTGTTCCGGCCGGTGATCTCCCTGCTCAACCGTGTCGCCAACCGGCTGGTCCGGCTCCTCGGAGTCGAGCCCACCGAGGAGCTCGACTCCGTCCGCACCCCCGGCGAGCTCGTCTCGCTCGCCCGGCACTCGGCGCTGGCCGGCACGCTCGAACAGGACACCGCCGACCTCTTCGTCCGGACCCTGTCCCTCGGCGGCCTCACCGCCGAGCAGGTCATGACCCCGCGCGTGAAGGTGAGCGCCCTCCAGTGGGACGCCACCGCGGCCGACGTCCTCAACCTCACCCGGGCCACCGGCCTCTCGCGCTTCCCGGTCTACCGCGACCGCATCGACGAGGTCGTCGGCATGGTCCACCTCAAGGACGCGCTCGCCGTCGCCCCGCACGCCCGGTTGCGCACCCCCGTCGGCCGGATCGCGGTCCCGCCGCTGCTCGTCCCCGGGACGCTGCCCGTGCAGACCCTCCTGGAGCGGCTGCGCCGCGAACAGCCGATCGCCGTGGTCGTCGACGAGTACGGCGGCACGGCCGGCGTGGTCACCCTGGAGGACATCGTCGAGGAACTCGTCGGCGAGGTCCGCGACGAGCACGACACCCTCGCCGACGGACGCCCCGAACTGGCCGCCGCCCCCGCCGAGGACGGCCGCCAGGCCTGGGAGGCCGACGGCTCCTGCCGGGTCCACACCCTGCGCCGGATAGGCCTCGACGTGCCCGACGGGCCGTACGAGACGGTCGCCGGCCTCGTCGCCGACCTCCTCGGGCGGATCCCCGCCCCGGGGGACCGGGCCGAACTCCCCGGCTGGCGGCTCTCGGTGCGCCAGGTCGACCGCTACCGCGCCGAGCGCGTCCGGATCGTCCGGACGGAAACCGGCCCGGACCCGGACCCGGCCGGGTCCTCGTCCACCGCCCCGCTCGTCTCGGGAGGCGCCCGATGAGCACCCTCCAACTCCTCTTCGCCGTCCTCCTGGTGCTCGCCAACGGCTTCTTCGTCGGGGCCGAGTTCGCGCTCGTCTCCGTGCGGCGCAGCCAGATCGAGCCGCTCGGCGGCGCCCGGGCCAAGCAGGTCCTGCACGGCCTCGAGAACCTGCCCCAGATGATGGCGGCGGCGCAGTTCGGCATCACCGTCTGCTCGCTGACGCTCGGCGCCGTCGCCGAGCCGACCGTCGCCCACCTCCTCGAACCCGTCTTCCACACGGTCGGGGTGCCGGAGGCGCTGATCCACCCGCTCGGCTACGTCATCGCGCTCGCCGCGGTCGTCTTCCTCCACCTCGTCATCGGCGAGATGGTGCCGAAGAACCTGGCGATGGCCGCGCCCGAGCGGACCGCACTGTGGCTCGCCCCCGGCCTGGTCGGCTTCGCCCGCCTCTGCCGGCCGGTGACGACCGCGCTCGGAGCCTGCGCCCGGCTGGTCCTGCGGGCGTTCAAGGTCGAGCCGAAGGACGAGGTGGAGGCGGTCTTCACCAGCGCCCAGCTCGGCCGGCTCGTGGAGGACGCGGGACAGGCCGGCCTGCTCGACCCGGTCGAGCAGGAGCGCCTCGAAGACGCCCTGGAACTGGGCACCCGCCCCGTCACGGACGTCCTCATCGCCCCGGCGTCGCTCGTGACGGTCCCGCCGTCGGTCACCCCGCGCGAGATCGAGGAGCTGACCGTACGGACCGGGTACTCCCGCTTCCCGGTCCGCGCCGCCGCCCACCACACCTTCATGGGCTTCGTGCACGTGAAGGACGTCCTCGACCTGGAGGAGCGGGAGCGGGCGGTGCCCCAGCGGCTCTGGCGGCCGATGGCGACGCTCCGCGCCGAGCTGCCGCTCGACGACGCCCTCACCGTGATGCGCCGCGCCGCGACCCACCTGGCGCAGGTCGCCGACGGCTCGGGCCGCGTCCTCGGCCTCGTCGCCCTGGAGGACGTCCTGGAGATGCTGGTGGGCGAGGTCCGCGACCCCGCCCACCGCGTACAGCAGCCGGTCTCCGCGCCTTAGGGCGTGTCCGGCGGGAACCGGCCCTAGTAGCCGGGCGGCTCCTGCTGCGGGCCGCGGTCCACCGGACCGCGGCCCGACAGGACCTCGCCGTACGCCTGCATGAGGTCGGGCAGCCGCAGGGTGGCGAGGTCCTCCCGCGTCAGGGTGCCCGGGTAGCCGGAGAGCCGGAGGTCGCGGTAGGCGCAGGACTTCTCGTACAGGGTGCGCAGGAAGCGGCCGTTGCCCAGTTCGTCGATCCAGCCCTGCTCGACGACGTGCCCGCTGATGGAGCGCAGCTCGTCCAGGGCCTCCTCGTCCCAGGCGTCGCCGTCGGCCGCGGCGAGCACCTCGCCGATGGCGGTGAGCTCCAGGGGCCGGTACGAGGGGAAGTCGACCCGGGTGGTGAAGCGGGAGGAGAGCCCGGGGTTGGTGTTGAGGAGCCGGTCCATGCCCTCGGGGTATCCGGCCAGGATCACCACCAGGTGGTCGCGGTTGTCCTCGGCCCGTTTCAGGAGCACCTGGAGGGCCTCGTCGCCGTAGGCGTCGCCCTTGCTGTAGCCGGTGTTGGAGAGGGCGTAGGCCTCGTCCACGAAGAGCACGCCGCCGACGGCCGAGTCGATCAGCTCGTTGGCCTTGACGGCCGTCTGCCCCAGGAACTCGCCGACGAGATCGGCCCGTTGGGCCTCCACGAGGTGGTCGCCGCCGAGCAGTCCGAGGGCGTAGAAGACCCGGCCCAGGATCCGGGCGACGGTCGTCTTGCCGGTGCCCGAGGGGCCGGAGAAGACGAAGTGCCGCTTGGGCGGCTGGACCGGAAGCCCCTGCCCGGCGCGCAGACGCGCCATCTCCAGCTGCGCCGAGAGCGCCTTGACCTGGCGCTTCACCGGTTCGAGGCCGACCATGCCCTCCAGCTCGGCGAGCGCCTCCGCGAGCAGCACCGGATCGGTGGGTCCGGCCGGAAAGCGCGGCGGCACCGGCTGGTGGGGGACCGGAGCCTTCTGCCGTACGGTCTCCGGCGGGGTGACCGGCGCGACCGGAGGTACGGGTTCGGGGGCGAGCCGCAGCCCGTCGCCGAGGCCGCCGGGGTCGGGCTCGGCACCCGGCACGGTGTTCTCGGCGTCCTGGCCGAGGCCGCCGCCCAGGGTGCCCAGGGCGACCGTCGCGAGCCCGGCCGGGTCGTCCACGCCGTCGTAGCCCTCGAACCCGTCGTACTCGGCGATCGCCGCGAGCCGGGCGGCGGTGTCCATGAACGCCGGGTCGATCCGGTGCACGGCCCGGTAGAGCGGCAGCGCGGCGGCGCTGCGGCCGGTGCCCTCGTGGGCCCTGGCCAGCCAGTAGCGCAGCTCCTTGCGCTGCGGCTGTTCGCTGCGGCAGCGCATCAGGGAGGCGGAGAGCAGCGGTTCGGCCTGGCTGTACATCTCCAGGCGCACCCGGGCCATCCCGCCGAAGAGCCCGGCCTCGATGCCGAGGAGCGGGTCGTCGACGAGGGTCTCGGTGTGCCGGACGAGCTGGTCCCAGTCCTTCACGAGATAGGCGCGGCAGGCGTGCAGGAAGCGGACCTGCGGGTCGGTGTCGACCGGCGGGAGCCCCGCGAGGGCCCGGTCGAGCTCGGGCACGTGCCGCCCGTCGAGCCAGTGGGAGGCGTGCGCGAGCAGCAGGTCGCGCGGGCTCTCCAGGACGGGCTGCACCCACCAGCCCAGCCAGTACCAGGAGTTCAGGGTGCGCCGGTACCGGGACCGCTGCTCGCCGAAGCGCTCGCGGTTGCGGTACATGCGCAGCAGCGCGGTCGTGGTGTCGACCCGGAGCGCGTGCAGCCCGAGCCAGGCGTCCGCCATCCCGGGATCGATCCGTACCGCCGTCCGGAACTCGTCCTCCGCCTGCGGATAGGCGCCCATCGTGTAGGCGTCGACTCCGCGCAGCCAGGCGAGCTCGGCCGGGGCCTGCGAGCCCTGCGTGCCGATGTCCATCGGGTCCCCCACAACCGTCATCGCATGGACGGGATTTGACCGCACCTGCGGGCATCGTACCTGCGCAGGGGGGGTGTGCTTAAGGAGAAGCGCATGATCCGGAAGTGGTGACCCTGGGTGAGCATCAGGGGTCGAGAAGGGCCCTCGGAAGGGCCTCGAAGGGGCCTCGGGAGGCCTCTGAGGGCAGAACGAAGCCCCCGATCACGGGGGAACAACCGGGGGCTTCGTGTCTGCGGCGGCTCCGAAAAGCCGCACATTCAGAACGTAAGACCAGTACGCCCCTTGGGTCAAGCGGAGTTGAGGCACTTGCGGAAGTGGACTTCCGGGCGCTCATTTCACGGACATGAAGCCGTCACGGTGTGTGATGATCTGGTCCGCGACCGCTGTCACAGCGGGCCCGGGGAGCCAGCCGTACCCCTCCGCG
This sequence comes from Streptomyces sp. NPDC056361, assembly GCF_042262805.1. NCBI lineage: Bacteria > Bacillati > Actinomycetota > Actinomycetes > Kitasatosporales > Streptomycetaceae > Streptomyces > Streptomyces sp. NPDC056361. The sequence goes on along the minus strand of NZ_JBHJQI010000132.1, from coordinate 11,587 downwards.
CACTCCCGTACCAAGGTGTCCGCGGCAGCGCGCGAAGGGTCTTCCGCGAAGTGGCGAGTCTCCGCCACGGTCCAGCGGTCCCAGAACGCGGCCTGCTCCGCACCGTCCCGGCGGCGGCCCCGCTCCCACGACTCCTCCGCGCCCCGCTCCATCCACAGCAGCCACGCCAGGAACGGCCGCACCGCACGGCGCCCCGCGCCGACCCCCTCCACGAGCACCACCGGGGCCGCCGGCAGCTCCACGGCCTCCCCGAAGCGCCGCGCCCCCCAGTCGTACCGGTGGCAGACGGCCGTCTCCCCCCGCGACAGGGGCCCGAGCACCTGCTCCCGCAGCCGCCCCGTCCACTCGAACAGCTCCTCGTGCGTGGCGAGGTCGTCGAGGTGCAGGACGGGCGCGTCGCCCAGCGCGGCGGAGAGGCGGCCCGCGAGGGTGGACTTCCCCGATCCCGCGTGGCCGTCGACCGCCACCAGCCTGACCGGCCCGCAGGACGGCGGCAGCCGGAGCAGCGCGTCAGCCGCGCGATCGAGGTCGTTCATGGCCCCAGCCTAGGTGAGCCGTCGACCTCCGCAGGTCAGCGAGGTGCCACCGTCAATGGTCGAGACCAATATTGGTACGGCGACGCGAGCCGAAGTGCTGGCGGACAGCCCGTGCCAGCCGCGATAGTGGGCCCGCGCGGCACGTCGGTACACCCACCGACCGGCAAGCGCTCCCTGTTTCCTCCGCGCGCCCACAGGTCCGTACGCCCACCGTTCTCGACTGGGGGTCACCGTCCATGACCAGTTCCACCCCGCGCAGAACCGTCCTCGCCGCGGCTCTCGCGGCCGCCGCGGGAACGGCCGCGTCCGCCGCCCCCGCCGCCGCGTCCGACTGCTCCCCGGCCGACTGCCCGGACGCGGCACCGACCGACGGGGACGACGCCCCGGCGACGGGGCTCGTCGACAACCGATTCTGGTCCTCGTACACGGACTGGCGGTGCGGCGCCTCGGCCGGCACGCAGGCGGTCGCGGGCCACCGCCCCGGCCTGGTCCTCGACACCGCCGCCGGGCGCGTCGAGCACACGGACCCGCACACCGGGCGGACCGCCACGTGGGAGTACGCGGTGTGGACCTCTCCGGTCCACACCGCGACCGTGCCCGCCACCGAGGTCATCGCCTCCTGGAACGCCCACACGCCCCCCGGCACCTGGCTCCAGGTCGAACTGTCGGGCGCCTATTCCGACGGGACGGCGACCCCCTGGTACGTCATGGGCCGCTGGGCGTCCGGGGACGACGACATCCGGCGCACCTCGGTCGACGACCAGAGCGACGGCAGGAGCACCGTGTGGACGGACACGTTCGCGATCGACGACACGGCGAGCGGCCTCCGCCTGCTCTCCTACCGCCTCCGCCTGACGCTGTACCGCACCCCGGACAGCGGCCTCACCCCCACGGTGTGGCGCGTGGGCGCCATGGCCTCGGACGTCCCCGACCGCTTCACCGTCCCGGCCTCCACGCCCGGCCTCTCCCGCGAGCTGATCGTGCCGCGCTACTCGCAGAACACCCACGTCGGCCAGTACCCCGAGTACGACAACGGCGGCGAGGCGTGGTGCAGCCCCACCTCCTCCCAGATGATCGTCGAGTACTGGGGCCGCCGGCCCTCCGCCGACGACCTCGCCTGGGTCGATCCCGCCTTCGCCGACCCCCAGGTCTGCCACGCCGCCCGCTTCACCTACGACCACCAGTACCAGGGCTGCGGCAACTGGCCCTTCAACGCCGCCTACGCCGCCACCTACCCCGACATGAACGCCGTCGTCACCCGGCTCCGCTCCCTCACCGAGCTCGAATCCCTCATCCGCGCCGGCATCCCGGCCATAACGTCGCAGTCCTTCCGCAAGGAGGAACTCACCGGCGCCGGCTACGGCACCTCCGGCCACCTCATGACGGTCATCGGCTTCACCCCCGACGGCGACGTCATCGCCAACGACCCCGCGTCCCCCACCAACCCCGCCGTCCGCCGCGTCTACCGGCGCCGCGAGTGGGAGAACATCTGGCTGCGGACGAAGCGCTACAACGCGAGCGGCAAAGTGGTCTCCGGCACAGGAGGGGTCTGCTACCTCTACTTCCCCGACCGGCCCTCGGCCGCGCAGCGCAAGGCCCTCGGGGCTCTCGGCATCGGGTGAGGGGCGTGGGCGGCTCCGGGGGCGTGACCGACGTCTCTACCGCGGGGCCGCCCCCGTGGCGCAAGGTGGTCGCCATGACCTCCACCACGTACGCCCGCCTCCTGACCCGCGCACGGACGGGCGGGCCCCGCGACGACGGCCCCAAGATCCTGGAGCACGTGCTGGGCTGGACGCTGGTCGTCCTGCTCGCCGTGTTCGTCACGAGGGCCGGCCTCATGTGAGGCGGGGGCCGCGCGGTGGGCGGAGGCCCGCCGCGCGGGAGCGCGCCTTCCGCTGCCGGGCGTGTGATTCCGCCGTGACGGCGTGAGGGCGGGGGTGCGAACGGGCATACTTCCCGCGATTCCGGCACCCCGCGCGCGCGTACCGCTCGCGCCCCGGCAGGGAGGAGCGCCCGGCGATGGCCGAGAGCACACCGGACGGCGTGGAACGCCGATTGCCGAGCGACGAGGCGCGGGAGCTGCTCGCGCTGGTGCGCGAGATCGCGCGCAGGGAGATCGCCCCGCACGCCGCGGAGGAGGAGGCGGCCGGGCACTTCCCCCGCGAGCTGTTCACGCTGCTCTCCCGGTCCGGGCTGCTCGGACTGCCCTACGAGCCCGCGTACGGCGGGGGCGGTCAGCCGTACGAGGTCTACCTCCAGGTCCTGGAGGAGCTCGCCGCGGCCCGGCTCACCGTCGGGCTGGGCGTCAGCGTGCACACGCTCTCCTGCCACGCGCTCGCCGGCTACGGCACCGACGAGCAGCGGTCGGCGCACCTGCCGGCGATGCTCGGCGGCGGCCTGCTCGGCGCGTACTGCCTCTCCGAGCCCTCCGCCGGATCGGACGCGGCGGCGCTGCGGACCCGGGCCGTCCGGGAGGGCGGGGACGGCGGGGAGGGCGAGGAGGGCGAGGAGGGAAAGGGCGCCGGTGGCGGTGGCGACTGGGTGATCGACGGCACCAAGGCGTGGATCACCCACGGCGGGATCGCGGACTTCTGCACGGTGATGGCGCGTACGGGCGGCCCCGGTGCGCGGGGCATCTCCGCGTTCCTGGTGCCGGGGGACGCGCCGGGGCTGACCGCGGCTCCTCCCGAGCGGAAGATGGGGATGAAGGGTTCGCCCACCGCGCAGCTGCACTTCGACGGGGTGCGGGTCACGGACGCGCGGCGGCTGGGGCGGGAGGGGCAGGGCTTCGCCATCGCTCTCGACGCCCTGGACTCGGGGCGGCTCGGCATCGCCGCCTGCGCCGTGGGGCTGGGCCAGGCCGCGCTGGACGAGGCCGTCGCGTACGCCGTGGAGCGCCGCCAGTTCGGCCGGCCGATCGCCGACTTCCAGGGGCTCCGCTTCCTGCTCGCCGACATGGCGACCCGGGTCGAGGCGGGCCGGGCGCTGTACCTGGAGGCGGCGCGGCGTCGGGACGAGGGGCGGCCCTTCGGCCGCCACGCGGCGATGGCCAAGCTGTTCTGCACGGACGCCGCCATGCAGGTGACGACGGACGCGGTGCAGGTGCTCGGCGGGTACGGCTACACGGCGGACTTCCCCGTGGAGCGCTATCTGCGCGAGGCCAAGATGCTGCAGATCGTCGAAGGGACCAATCAGATCCAGCGGGTGGTCATCGCGCGTCACCTTGTCGGACCAGAATCCCGCTGACGCGCACGGTCCGGTCCACCCAGACGGGGCCCGAGGCCAGCCGGATCCACTCCTGGTCGCGGTGGCCCGGGAGGGTGCGGCCGTGGCTGGCCCACAGCGAGAGCACGTCCTGGTAGATGGGCGGGTCGGCCGGGACCGGGGCGGGCGCGGAGACCTGCGTCTGCGCGGGTACGGGTACGGGTACGGGTGCCGGGACGGGGACCGGCACAGGTGCGGGCGGTGGCGCGGGGGCCTGCGCCTGCGGGGGCACCGGCACCGGCACGGGCACTGGCACGGGCGCCGGCGCCGGCACGGGAACAGGCACGGGAACCGGCACGGGCGCGGAGGCCTGCGCCCGAGTGGGTGCGGGTGCGGGTGCGGGCACGGGCGCCGGCGTCGTCTCCGGGCCGAGCGTCGGTGCGGGCGTCGAGGCGGGGACCGCCGGCGGGGCCGAAGCGGCGGGCGCGGGGAGGGCCGCGGCGGGGGCCTGCGTCGGGTGAGGAACCGATTCTTCATTGCGTGGGTCGGCCTGCCGGTGCCGACCGAAACCGCTGGGTGTCGTGTACAGCGTGGTCATACCGGGACCAACGCGCTCCGGCGGTGAGGGGTCACCGCCGAACGGATTCGAGCGGCAGTTCGCCCGGTACCCGGTGCACGACTCTGGCCCCCCGTCCGGCAACTGACGTACCGTCAGATCTTCTCGCGGAAGCGCGCACGCCGACCAGGAGGTCAGCCATGTCCGTGCACCGGCACGCCGACGACCGACCCGTCGCCCTCGACGAGTACCCCGTGCACCAGGCACCGCTCTCGATGAAGCACCACGTCAGCGGCGACCGCAACGCCTACGACCGGTGCATCTTCCACGTCTTCGACCACGAGGGCCGCGCACTGCTCATCGCCGGCCTCGGCGTCTATCCCAACACCGGGGTCGTCGACGCCTACGCCACCCTGCGCACCGGCGACCGGCTGCACGCCGTCCGGGCCTCCGACGCCCTCGGCGACGACCGGATGAACCTCGCCGTCGGCCCCCTGGCCATCACCGTCGACGAACCCCTCAAGCGGCTCACCCTGCGGTGCGAGCCCGATCCGGACGACCCCGACGGGCTCTCCTTCGACCTCACCTGGACCGGCGACTTCCCCGCCGTGTGGGAACCCCACCACACCCAGCGCCACGGCGGCCGACTCACCCTCGAAGGCCGCCGCTTCGTCCAGGCCGGACACTGCGAGGGCACGATCCGGGCCGGCGGCGAGGAGTTCACGGTCACCGCGGGGGAGTGGACCGGCACGCGCGACCGCAGCTGGGGAGTGCGCCCCCTTCCCGGCGAGGAGCCGGGCCGCGCCGCCGAGTTCCGGCCCGAGGGGTTCCACTGGCTCTGGATCCCGATGCGCTTCGAGGACCGCTTCCTCATGGTCATCGCCCAGGAGGACGCCGACGGCTACCGCACGCTCAACGAGGCCCTGCTCGTACGGAACGGCCGGCGCGACACCCAGCTCGGCTGGCCCCGCACCGACATCACGTACCGCCCCGGCACCCGCCATCCGGAACGGGCCGTCGTCCACCTCGCGGACCCGGCCGGAAAACCCCTGGAGATCGGCGTGGAGATCCTCGCCTCCTCCCCGCTCGCCGTCGGTGCCGGCTACCCGCCCGCCACCGACTGGCAGCACGGCAGCTGGCAGGGCCGGGGCTGGACGGACCGGCGCGTCTACGACCTCGCGGACCCCGCCGCCCATCCCATGGCCGCGTACGGCGTCACCGACCACGCGGCCCGTTTCACCCTCGACGGCCACACCGGCTACGGCATCTTCGAGCACGGCTCCTTCGGCCGCCACGACCCCAGCGGCTTCGCCGACCACACGTCAACAGCCCGCTGAGGAGAACGACTTGACCACGCCACGCCCCCGCACCACCACCCGTGACCCCGAGGAGCTCGGCCGCCGGCTCGCCGCCTGGCTCGACCGGCACCTGCCGGGGGCCGAGGTCTCCGGCCTCGCCGTCCCCGGCTCCAACGGCATGTCCAGCGAGACCCTGCTCTTCGACGTCGACCACCCGGACGCCCCCGTGCGCGGCTGCGCGCTGCGGCTGGCCGCCGACCCCGCCGCGTACACCGTCTTCCCCGTGTACGACATGGCCCGTCAGCACCGGGTCATGCGCCTGGTCGGCGAGCACACGGACGTCCCCGTGCCGCGCGTGCTCTGGCTGGAGGAGGACCCGGAACCGCTCGGCGCCCCCTTCTTCGTGATGGCCCGCGCCGAGGGCCGGGTGCCGCCGGACGTCATGCCGTACACGTACGAGGGGAACTGGCTGCACGCCGCCACCGACGCCGAACGCGCCCGGCTCGAAGCGGAATCCGTCGCCGTCCTCGCGCGGCTGCACGACCAGTTCCCGGCGAAGGAGGCCGAGTTCCTGCTCGCGGAGGGCACCGGGAGCCCGCTGCGCCGACACGTCGACGCCCAACGCGCCTACTACGCCTGGGTGGTGGACGGGCTCGCCCCGTCACCGCTCATCGAGTCGGCCTTCGACTGGCTGGAGGCGCACTGGCCGGCCGACGAGGGCGAGGCCGTGCTCGGCTGGGGCGACGCCCGGATCGGGAACATCGTCTACGACGGGTTCACCCCCGCGGCCGTCCTCGACTGGGAGATGGCGGCCTGCGTCCCGCGCGAGGTCGACCTCGGCTGGACGGTCTACCTCCACCGCTTCTTCCAGGACCTCACCGTCGGCTTCGGTCAGCCCGGGCTGCCCGGCTTCCTGCGGCGCGACGCCGTCGAACGGCGCTACGCGGAACTGACCGGGCACACCCCGCGGGACATGGAGTTCCACACCCTGTACGCGGCGCTGCGGCACGCGATCGTGATGCTCAGGATCGCGTACCGACAGGCTCACTTCGGCGAGGTCGAGGTCCCCGCGGACCCCGACGGCCTGATCCTGCACCACGCCACGCTCGCGGCGATGGTGCGGGGAAGCTACTGGTAGACGACGGCCTCAGGCCGCGCGCCGCATCTGCGGCACCCGGATCGGACGCGAGCCCGGACCGCCGACGTGCGAGAAGGGCTGGGTCCGCCAGTCGAGGCCCTGGGGGAGCGTCAGGAGCAGCGCGGTGTCCTGCTCCTGCACCTCCAGGGTGTCGTCGGCGGGGCGTGCCGCGGAAGCCGAGAGACCCGTGCCCGGGCAGACCGTCAGGACGAAGGGGTTCCACGGCGTCGGGCACAGCGCGTGCTCCGGCAGCTCGTCCTCGTCAGCGAGCAGCGCGATGGGCTGCACGCACTCCGGGCAGACGACCCGGAACATCTCAAAGGTGTCGTACGCGTCGAGCTCGTCGGGCGTGTCGACCGAATCAACAGGCTCCTGCATGGAGAATCTCCCCCTCGGGTGGGTCGGCCGGATCTGTGCGGCCTCGACCACAGCAAGCACTTCCCATGCGGAACTCCGCATAACCGTGAGGCGGTACGCCAGGCAGGTGGCAAACATGTGGCGTTCGTCACATGCCTGGCGCAGGTGCCCCGTGACCGCCCAAAGTGCCGCAAACAGGTCGCCCCCGGCGGTGCCCCGTTCTCCCCGGGGCCATAGGGTCACCGCATGGAGGAGCTGGATCGTCAGATCGTCGAGTTGCTCGTCAAGGACGGGCGCATGAGCTACACCGACCTGGGCAAGGCCACCGGCCTGTCCACGTCGGCGGTGCATCAGCGCGTCCGCCGCCTCGAGCAGCGCGGTGTCATCCGCGGCTATGCCGCCGTCGTCGACCCGGAGGCCGTGGGTCTTCCCCTCACCGCCTTCATCTCGGTCAAACCCTTCGACCCCAGCGCCCCCGACGACACCCCCGACCGGCTCGCCGACATCCCCGAGATCGAGGCCTGCCACAGCGTCGCGGGCGAGGAGAACTACATCCTCAAGGTCCGGGTCGCCACACCGCTGGAGCTGGAGCACCTGCTCAGCCGCATCCGCTCGCAGGCCGGCGTCTCCAGCCGTACGACCGTCGTGCTCTCCACCCCGTACGAGGCCAGGCCCCCGCGCATCTGACCGCTGCTCCGGCCCGGCCGGGGGACCTGCCGGACAAACCGGGTCCGGTCAGGTCCTAGCCTGGTCGCATGAGTGAGACCGCGTCTGCCATCGAACACCGCACCGTGCTGCTGCGCGGTGGAGAAGTCCACAGCCCCGCCGACCCCTTCGCCACCGCCATGGTGGTGGAGCGCGGGCACGTCGCCTGGGTGGGATCGGAAGGCGCGGCCGACGCCTTCGCCTCCGGCGTGGACGAGGTGGTCGACCTGGAGGGCGCGCTCGTCACCCCGGCGTTCGTCGACGCCCACGTGCACACCACGGCCACCGGGTTCGCCCTCACCGGCCTCGACCTGTCCTCCGCCGCCTCGCTCGCCGAGGCGGCGGAGCTGATCCGGGCCCACGCCGCCGCCCGCCCGGAGGACCGCATCCTCATCGGCCACGGCTGGGACGCCTCGCGCTGGCCCGAGCGCCGGCCGCTCACCCGGACCGAGCTCGACGAACTCACCGGCGGCCGCCCGCTCTACCTCACGCGGATCGACGTCCACTCGGCCGTCGTCACCACCGCACTCCTCGACCTCGTCCCCGGTGTCCGCGACCTGGACGGCTTCCACGACGGGCAGCGGCCGCTCACCGGCGACGCGCACCACGCCGTGCGCGCCGCCGCGTTCGGCGCCGTCTCCCCGCTCCAGCGCACCGAGGCGCAGCGCGCCGCCCGGAGCCGCGCGGCGTCCCTCGGCATCGGCACCCTGCACGAGTGCGGCGGCCCGCAGATCTCCTCCGAGGACGACTTCACCGGCCTCCTGGACCTGGCCCGCGAGGAGGCCGGGCCCCGGGTCGTCGGCTACTGGGCCGACGTCGACGTGGAGCGGGCGCGTGCCCTCGGTGCCCTGGGCGCGGCGGGCGACCTGTTCGCCGACGGCTCCCTCGGCTCGCACACCGCCTGCCTCCACGAGCCGTACGCCGACCACGCCGACCCCGGCCACACGGGCGCCGCCCACCTGGACGCGACCGCCGTCGCCCTCCACGTCGTGGCCTGCACCGAGGCGGGGCTCCAGGCCGGCTTCCACGCCATCGGCGACGCCGCCGTGACCTCGGTCGTCGAGGGCGTCAGGGCCGCCGCCGAGAAGCTGGGCCTGGCCCGGATCCGGGCCGCCCGGCACCGCGTCGAGCACGTCGAGATGCTCACCCCCGAGACGATCGCCGCCTTCGCGGAGCTGGGCCTCACGGCCTCCGTCCAGCCGGCCTTCGACGCGCTCTGGGGCGGCGAGCAGGGCATGTACGCCGACCGCCTCGGCGCGGAGCGGGCCCGCACCCTGAACCCGTACGCGGCGCTGCTCAAGGCCGGTGTGCCGCTGGCCTTCGGCTCCGACAGCCCGGTCACCCCGCTCGACCCGTGGGGCACGGTCAGGGCCGCCGCCTTCCACCGCACCCCCGAGCACCGGATCTCCGTCCGGGCCGCCTTCACCGCCCACACCCGGGGCGGCTGGCGGGCCGTCGGCCGGGACGACGCGGGGACGCTGGTCCCCGGTGCCCCCGCCGACTACGCGATCTGGCGCACGGGCGAGCTCCTCGTCCAGGCGCCGGACGACCGGGTCGCCCGCTGGTCCACCGATCCGCGCTCCGGCACGCCCGGTCTGCCCGATCTGTCGCCGGGTGCCGAACTGCCCGTCTGTCTGCGCACGGTGGTGTACGGGCAGACGGTGTTCGTACGACCGAACGAGTGATATGGGGATATTTCAGACCCTCGATACCCGCTCCGCACGCTTGTCCCCGACCTGCGGATCTTCCCCTCTGGCCTGGCCTTTTGGGAAGTCTCCGCAGGTCAAGCGGGTGTTGACAGTCGACCGCCGTCGGCGGATAGGTTCTCCGCGTCCACCACAGGACGCCCGACCGGTCCGAACAGCCCCCGCAGTCGCCGAACGCCGCCCGCGCCTCGGCCGCGAGGGAAGGTTTCTCCGGCGGAAGGTGCGACCCGGGTGGGGCCCGGACGTTCAGTAGACAACGGCTCTCGGTCGACCCGCAGCCAGCGGATCCCAGGTCGGACCGAAGGACGTCGGGCCCCGCACCGCACACGCCGCCCGTTCCCGCCCGACCGCCGCGACGGAGCGTTCCGCGGACCTCGCTATGGTGGGGTTCCGCGTCTGTATCCGAAGGGGCAGTAGTGAACGACGGTGGCCAGAGGCGTTACGGCCCGCTCGGCAAGGCCTTGGTGATCATCCCGACCTACAACGAGGCGGAGAACATCAAGCCGATCGTCGCCCGGGTGCGGGAGGCCGTACCCGAGGCACACGTCCTCGTGGCCGACGACAACAGCCCCGACGGCACGGGCAAGCTCGCGGACGAGATCGCGGACGAGGACGACCACGTGCACGTCCTGCACCGCGAGGGCAAGGAGGGGCTCGGCGCCGCCTACCTCGCCGGCTTCCGCTGGGGCATCGAGCAGGGGTACGGCGTCCTCGTCGAGATGGACGCCGACGGCTCCCACCAGCCCGAGGAGCTCCCCCGGCTGCTCACCGCGCTCAAGGGCGCGGACCTGGTCCTCGGCTCCCGCTGGGTGCCGGGCGGCCGGATCGTGAACTGGCCCAAGTCCCGCGAGTTCATCTCCCGCGGCGGCAGCCTCTACTCGCGGCTCATGCTCGACGTGCCGATCCGGGACGTCACCGGCGGCTACCGGGCCTTCCGCAAGGAGACCCTGGAGGGCCTGGGCCTGGGCGACGTGGCCTCGGCCGGCTACTGCTTCCAGGTCGACCTGGCCCGCCGCGCGGTCGCCGCCGGCTTCCACGTCGTCGAGGTCCCGATCACCTTCGTGGAACGGGAGGCCGGCGACTCCAAGATGAGCCGCGGCATCGTCGTCGAGGCGCTGTGGCGGGTCACCGGCTGGGGGCTGACCGCGCGCGCGGAGAAGGCCGGCAGGCTGATCGGCCGCAGGTCCGCCTGACGTTTCCCGCACCCCTCCCCACCGGCGCGTGCTGATCTCTCCTTTACGACGTTCCGGCGGGGTGCCAGGCACACTGGGGACCATGACGACCGGCGCAACGCCTCCCCTCGCCCCCAAGCGCTCACGCGCGCGTACGTTCCTGCCGCTCGGCATCGCCGCCTGGCTGGTCCTGGAGATCTGGCTGCTCACGGTGGTGGCGAACGCGGCGGGCGGGCTGACCGTGCTCGCCCTCCTCGTCGGCGGCGCCGTACTCGGTGCCGCCGTCATCAAGCGGGCGGGCCGGCGCGCCTTCCGCAACCTCACCTCGACGTTCCAGCAGGCCCAGGCCGCGGCGCAGACCGGCGCGGTGCCGCCGGCGCCCGAGCGGGCCGCCGCCGAGGACCGCAACGGCTTCCTGATGCTGGGCGGCCTGCTCCTGATGATCCCCGGCCTGATCTCGGACGCGGCCGGGCTGCTCCTGCTGATCCCGCAGGTCCGCTCCCTCCTCGGCCGGACCGCGGAGAAGGTCGTCGAGCGCCGGATGAGCGCCGCACCTCACGGCAGCCTCCAGGACGCCTTCCAGCAGGCGCGCATCCACCGGCCCGACGGAAAGGTCGTGCAGGGTGAGGTCATCCGCCAGGACGCGCCGCAGGGCCCTCGCCGGAGCGACGAGACCCGCCCGCCCCTGACGCCCTGACCTGGCGCCCTGACCTGGCGCCCGACGCCTGACGTGCGACCGCCGCCCCCGGGTACCTCTCCGGGGGCGGCGGTCGCGGGTCCGGGCCGGTGGTGGGGGCCGGGGGCTGTGGTCGCGGATGCGGGGGCGTATCCCATCCGCTCCGGGGCGGAGACGCGGACCCCCGGATCCGATCCGCGGGCGCGCACGCGAAACGCCGCGGGGCCCGGTACACGGAT